>NZ_JARVCO010000007.1:300000-503489 GCF_034531395.1 Pontiella agarivorans
ACATCGGTCTGATTGCGGTGCCGCTGATTCTGCAGACGGTGCTGATTTTCTTTGTGGCTTACTTTGGAGCGAAGGCCATGAAACTGCCGCACTGCGTGGCGGCTCCGGCCGGCATGATCGGGGCGTCGAACTTTTTCGAGCTGGCGGTGGCGGTGGCGATTGCGCTGTTCGGTACCAGCTCGCCGGTGGCGCTCGCCACGATCGTCGGGGTGCTGGTGGAAGTGCCGGTGATGCTGGCCCTCGTCGGCTTCGCCAACCGCACAAAGAACTGGTTTAAGGATTAAATACCTAAAAAAGGAACTGCTATGAGCAAAAAAATGAGTCTGCTGTATCTCTGCACCGGTAATTCCTGCCGCAGCCAGATGGCGGAGGGCTGGACGCGGGCGCTGAAGGGCGATCAGATTGAAGTCTATTCGGCCGGCATTGAAACCCATGGGCTGAACCCGAATGCGGTGAACGTGATGGCCGAAGCGGGCGTCGATATCTCGAATCAAAAGTCGCAGCATATTGATGAATTCAAAGACACGAAAATTGATTATGTAATTACGGTCTGTGCCCACGCCCACGAAACCTGTCCGTTTTTTCCGGGCGATGCCAAGGTATTGCACGTCGGCTTTGATGATCCGCCCAAGCTTTCGCCGGCGGATGCTTCCGAAGAAGTGAAACTCGACGGCTTCAGGCGTGTACGTGACGAAATCAAAGCCTTCGTAGAAACCCTTCCGGGGTCGCTGGAACAATAAAAAATGAACCACGGAATACACGTAAAATTTGAAGGACTTCTCTTCCGTGTATTCTGTGTATTCCGTGGTTGTCCTAATTGGAGAATAAAATATGAAAACACTGAAAATATATGATCCCGCGATGTGCTGTTCAACCGGAGTATGCGGTCCGGATGTCGATACCGAGCTGGTGCAGCTGGCCAACTTCCTGAAAAATCTCGATGCCTGTTCCGTAAAAGTGGAGCGCTATAACCTTTCTCAGGAACCGGCGGCGTATACCGCCGGCGTCGTTGCCGAAACGCTCAAAGAGAAAGGTACTGATGCCCTGCCGCTTGTCCTGATCGATGACGAAGTGATCAGCACTGGTGAATATCCGGACCTTGGAAAATTATCGGGCCTGCTCGGCACCTCCGAAATCTCAATGGAAATGCCCGACTGCTCCGGCTGCTGCGGGTGTGACTGAAATAAAAATTCGCTTCCTCTGTGAGGAGATTCAATGAACGTACTTCTGAATAAAGCAACGCGGTTTCTGTTTTTCACCGGCAAGGGCGGGGTGGGTAAAACCTCGATGTCCTGTGCCGTGGCGGTGGGGCTGGCGCAAGCCGGAAAAAAGGTGTTGTTAATCAGCACCGATCCGGCGTCGAACCTGCACGAAGTGCTGGAAACCGATCTTGGTTCACAGCCGGTGCCGGTTAACGGGGTGCCCGGTCTCGACGCCATGAATATTAATCCAATGGTCGCCGCCGAAGAATATCGGGAACGCATGGTCGGTCCTTACCGCGGCGTTCTGCCGGATGACGCGGTCCAGCAGATGGAGGAACAGCTGTCCGGTGCCTGTACCGTTGAGATTGCGGGCTTTAATGAATTCTCCAAAATGATCGGCGACGAAACGCTGATCGGCGGCTATGACCATGTGGTGCTCGATACGGCGCCGACCGGTCACACGCTGCGTCTGCTGAATCTGCCGTCGGCGTGGAACGAATTTATCGCCGGGAACGAAACCGGCTCTTCCTGCCTGGGGCCGGTCGCCGGCCTGGCCGATCAGAAAGCACTCTATGAACAGGTGGTGAATGCCCTCAAAAATCCGGAACAGACCCTGCTCGTTTTGGTGGCCCGCGCCGAGCCGATGAGTCTGGCTGAAGCCGCCCGCGCCAGTATCGAATTGGCGGAGCTGGGGCTGACCAATCAACATCTGATTTTAAACGGGGTCTTTTCGAACGAAACGTCCGATAAAATGGGCCGGGATTTTGCGGCGAAATCAGCGAAGGCACTTTCTGCAATGCCGGAAATTTTCCAATCCCTGGAACAAACGGAAGTCCCGTTCCGTCCGCATGGTGTGATGGGCGTCGATGCGCTCAAAGCGGTCGCTGCCGGTGAAGCCGATCCCGCCTGGCTCGATGCCCCGGATACCCTGCTCGAAAAACTGCCGACCGCGCTGGAAAATGTCAGCGAGTGGGAGGCCCTTTTTCAATCCCTGGAAAAACAGGGCTGCGGCGTGGTGATGACGATGGGCAAGGGCGGCGTGGGTAAAACCGTGATGGCCTCCACCATTGCAGCCGAACTGGCGCGGCGCGGTCATTCGGTCCTGCTGTCCACGACTGATCCGGCGGCGCATGTGGCCGAAACGATCGGGGCGGATTCGGGAAACCTGCAGGTGAGCCGGATCGATCCAAAAGCCGAAACGGAAGCCTATTGTGAAGGCATTCTGGAAAAGAACCGCGGCAAGCTTTCGGAAGATGATCTGGCGTTGCTCGAAGAGGAACTGCGGTCGCCGTGCATTGAAGAGATTGCCGTGTTCCAGGCGTTTGCCCAGACCGTGGCGAAGGGGACGGATCAGTTTATCGTGCTCGATACCGCGCCGACCGGTCACACCCTGTTGCTGCTCGATTCAACCGAGGCGTATCACCGCGAAGTCGCGAAATCGGCCGATGATATTCCGGCCGAGGTGAAGGAGCTGCTGCCGCACATCCGCGATCCGGAATTCACCAAGATCCTGATTGTGGCCCTGCCCGAAGCGACGCCGACGCACGAGGCGGCGGATCTGCAGCGCGATCTGCGGCGCGCGGGCATTGAGCCGTTCGGCTGGATCATTAACCGCAGCTTTGCGGTTTCAGGAACCTCCGATCCGGTGCTCTGCGCCAAGGGCCTGCACGAAACCGAATACATTGCGGAAATCGCCGGCGGCCTGTCGGCAAAGCAGACGGTGATTTCGCCGTGGGTCGGCGCGGAGCTTTCCGGTGTGGATAACCTTCAATTGCTGACGGAGGCCGCGACTCCGGATCCGGTGGGTTAATAGGACTTATTCAAATTCGACAGGGCCGCCTGATTTTCGTATCAAGTGGCCTTTTAATTTAGCAGGAGAGAAGAAGAATGCGTTATTGGATTGTCGGTTTGTTTATTCTGTTGTTTTCCACGGTATCGGAAGTTTCGGCGGCGGAGTGTGCGGCGTGCGGGGATGACTGCGGGTGCGAAGCGGTCTGTGCGTGTAATCATGAGCCGCGTGCACCGATTGGCGTGATGGGCGATCATGTGCATCACAAAGGGGCCTGGATGACGTCGTACCGTTATATGTTCATGAATATGGACAGAACGGACAGCGATGTGTCGGGCTACATGATGCGCCCGCTGAGCATGGATATGCAGATGCATATGTTAGGGGCTATGTACACGCCGATGAATGATCTGACGATCGGGCTGATGCTGCCGTATCTCATCAATGACATGGATATGGAAATGGGCGCCATGAGCATGCCCATGGAAATGAACTCGGAAGGATTCGGGGACCTGAAGCTGTCGGGTATCTACCGCCTGTGGTCTTCCTCCGTGCAGCAGCTGCTGGTGAATCTTGCGGTCAGTTTTCCGACGGGGTCCATTGATGAAGAAAGCGGTGGAAGCCGTCTGCCGTATTCGATGCAGCTCGGGTCCGGTTCGTACGGGCTGATCCCGGGCATCACCTATACCGGTCTGGCCAACGGCTGGGGCTGGGGCGGGCAGCTGAACGGGACCTTTTATCTGAATGAAAATGACAACGACTATACGCTGGGTGACCGCTATGGAGTGAATATCTGGGGGGCCCGCGATCTGTGTAAATCGTCTGCCGTCTCGCTGCGTCTGAAAGGTTCGCGTATTGAAAATATTGATGGAGCGGATCCGGAATTTACCCCGATGATGATTGCCAATAATCCATTAATGGATCCGAATCTGCGTGCCGGGACCCGGCTGGATCTGCTGGCGGGCATTGATTACCGGTGGAACACGGTTCGTCTGGCCCTCGAAGGCGGTGCGCCGGTTTACGAAGAACTGGACGGTCCGCAGCTGGAAACCCAATGGATGGTCATCGGCGGGCTGCAGTTGTCCTTCTGAAACCGGTACCTATCCGGCAGAACTTAAAACGGGCTTTTGGCCCGTTTTTTTGTATATAGAGGGCCTCTTCCAGGGATTGGAAAAAAGATGAACGTAGACTATGAACAGCGGTTTTCGAATAAAGATACGGGCTGCGAGCGGCCGCATCGGCATGACTATGCCGTGCTTTCCACGGTGATCGGAGGGCAGGTTGAGCTGAATGTGAGAGGCGTGTCGGTTTCGCTGATTCCGGGCATCCTCTGCCTGATTCCTCCGGATACCCTGCATCATGTGGTTTCTTTTTCGGCCTCATTCTGCGGGGTGCATACGCTGTCCGTTTTGAAGCTTCCGGATGGTTTGAAATCGATGATGCAGCGCCTGCCGCGCCGGGAAATTCTGATTCGGGATGAGGCGGTTTGTGCTGAATTTATTCGGCTGGATACGGCGCGTTCTGTGGAGGATTTTCTATCGGAGGTTTCTCTCTATGGTTCCATGCCGGCCATCCAGGAGGGAGCCTCTTCCAGGCATTGGACGGCTGTGTGCATTAAGGATTTCCTGGATTCGGATCGGGAAGCCATGGATGCCTCGTCGTTTATTGAAAACACCTTGCCGCATACAAAAACGCATTGTAACCGATTGTTCAAGGCGGCGTATGGAACGACCATTCAATCCTACCAGCTGGCACAAAAGGCCGAGCGGGCGCGGGTTTTGCTACAATCGGATCGGCCGCTGAGTGAGGTGGCGCTGGAGGCGGGGTTTTATGACCAAAGTCATATGACCCGAATTTTCAAGGGCGTGTTTCAGCTGACGCCGGAAGCGTATCGGGCCCAGCATCGGGAATAAGATCAGTCTCATACAATCGCACTTTTCGGCGTCGTGATAGAACGGGTGAATCAGTCAGTAAACCCATCACGGAACGACAGAAAAGAAAAGGTGAGATGTATGAACAAGCATGAGCAGGAAATTATCGATCAGTTTTCGAAGCAGGCGATTCCCTTCACGCAGGTGCCGGGGCATTTGGATGCCATGCAGCAACTGGTTGAACTGAGCGGTGTTTCGAAAACGGACGGTGTGTTGGATGTGGCCTGCGGCCCGGGTATGGTGGCCTGCGAATTTGCAAAGCTGGCCGACCGGGTCGAAGGCATTGATCTGGTTGAACAGATGATTGAGCAGGCCCGGTTGCGTCAGGTGCAGGAAGGGTTGGGAAATATTGCGTGGAAAACGGGAAGCGTGGATGCTCTGCCGTATGCAGACGACGCATTTTCCATCGTCATCACGCGCTACAGCTTTCATCACTTTTTAAACCCAAGGGCGGTGTTGGCGGAAATGGTCCGGGTTTGCCGGCCGGGCGGCACGGTGCTGGTGGCCGATGTGTCCATGCCGGAGGATCAGGTGGAGGCATTTAATCAGATGGAACGGCTGCGCGATCCCTCGCATACCGCCGCCTTGTCGGATTCGGCCTGGGCCGAACTGCTGGGCGATTCGGGGTTGAGCGATCTGCAGCACAGTCGCTATACCGTGGATATGGAGTTGGAAGCACAATTGCAGGCTTCGTTTCCAAAGGCTGGAGATGCAGAAATAATCCGGGAATTATTTCGATCGGATATGGGGAAAAACCGAATGGGAGTGAATGCCCGAAGGAAGGACGATTCGATATACTACACCTATCCCATCGCGATCTATACGGGGACTAAACCGCCCATCCCTTGTACCTGAAATTCGGTTTCTTGATTCGGATCAAGGCAGACTATACCGCGTTCGGCCATCCTTTGCGGCTTTTCCGGGGGATGAAAGGGAATGATGTGAAAAAGGCCGGGCTGTTTAAAAAGCTGAATAATGCAAATCTCTTACGGAGGCTGGTGCAGGGGATCTTTGCGGTATCCACAATCTGGATCGGTTTCCGGTTTTATCTGTTTTATCAGCAATTGGCCGCCGGGGCGGAACAGGTGATTGAACGGCCGCCGGGGGTGGAGGCGTTTCTGCCGATCAGTTCGCTGATGAGTCTGAAACTCTGGATCGTTTCCGGTGATTTCAACCGGATTCATCCGGCGGGACTGGTTCTGTTTCTTGTGATTCTGCTGACCGCTCTGCTGCTGAAACGGGGCTTCTGCAGCTGGGTCTGTCCGGTCGGACTGATTACTGAAATGATGAACGGATTGCAGAAGCTGCTGTTCCGCCAGCCGCTGATCGTACGGTGGTGGTTCGATTATCTGCTGCGCAGTATCAAATATCTGCTGCTCGGTTTTTTCTGCTGGATCATTCTGCTGAAGATGCCGGGTTCAGCGCTGAAAGCCTTTATCTACAGTCCGTATAATCAGATCGCTGATCTGAAGATGCTGGTCTTTTTTCTCGATCCTTCAACCACAACCATGGTGACGCTTTCCATTCTCACCGTGCTGTCGCTGCTGATCCGCAATGCGTGGTGCCGCTATCTCTGTCCGTATGGTGCTCTGCTCGGGATGAGCAGTTGGCTGAGCCCCTGGAAAATCCGCCGCGATGCCGGGAGCTGTATTGACTGCCGGAAATGTACGCAGGTGTGTCCGGCACATATCGAGGTGCATCGGGTGAAAACTGTGCAGTCGGATGAATGCCACGCCTGTCTGCAGTGCGTTGCGGCCTGTCCGGTGAAGGAGACCCTGCAATTGAGTGTCCGGAGGCGTCGTCTGGTGATTCGGCCCTGGCTGTATGCCCTGCTGCTGATCATTCTTTTTTTCGGCAGCGTATGGATCGCCCGTCTGGGCGGATTCTGGCAGAACGGGATTCCATTGGAACGATACCGTCAGTATATTCCCCTGCTTGAGCGCCTCAACCATGATCGGGGAAACGGCGTTCACTGATTGGAAAGGAATGAAGATGATTGACCTGGAAATGATGCGCCGGGAATACCTGAAGGACGGTTTGCACCGGAAGGATTTGTTTGAGGATCCGATTGCGCAGTTCGAACGCTGGCTCGACCAGGCGGTGAAGGCGGAGATTACGGATCCCACGGCGATGACGGTGGCGACGGTGGATGCGGAGGGGCAGCCGAGTCAGCGCATCGTGCTGCTGAAGCATCTGGATGAGCGGGGCTTTGTTTTTTATACGAACTATGAAAGTCGTAAGGCGCAGGATATGGCGGACAATGCCAAAGTCAGTCTGCACTTCCCCTGGCATATGCTGGAGCGTCAGGTGAAAATCTGCGGTGTGGCGGAACGGGTCAGTCTGACGGAATCCCTGAAATATTTTTCAAGCCGTCCGGCCGAGAGTCAGCTGGCGGCATGGGCGTCGGCCCAGAGCCGGCCGATTTCCTCGCGGCAGCTGCTGATGAAGCAGTTTAATGCCATGAAGGATAAATTTAAGCAGGGAAAAATTCCGTTGCCGGATTTCTGGGGCGGCTACCGGGTGGTTCCAACGGTGATTGAATTCTGGCAGGGTGGGGCACATCGCCTCCACGACCGCTTTGAATATACGCGTTCCGACGATGGCTGGAGTATTGAACGCCTTGCCCCCTGAATAAAAGGCCGCCGGCCGGCCTTTCGTGAACGTCTATTTTTCTATGTCATACCGCTGCGGGTTTCGGCTTGGGGGTGAAATACGCTTTGGGCCAGCTTTGTTTCGGCGGGAGGTCTTTGCGCGGCTCGAGGATTTCGATGGCTTCGGCGGCGGTTTTGCAGGCCAGCAGCGCTTTTCGAACGGCAGGATTAAGCATTCGTTTGGATATCTTCGAGAGGACGGAAAGATATTCATTACTGAATCCTTCGGGGGTCACGAGCAGGAAAACAAAGCGCGTTGGGGTACCGTCTTCGCTGCCGAAATCGATGCCGTCGGGGAAAATGCCCAAGGTAGCCGCCACACCGGAAAATCCGGGCAGTTCAACATGCGGGATTGCCGTTTCGCAATCCATGGCTGTGGAGGAAATCTGTTCGCGTTTCAGGGCGCGTCCCAGCATATCCACTTTGCTGTCCGACGGCAGCTGGTTATGGCGGATCAGGTTGTCCACAAGACATTTCAGTGCCACGGTCTTGGCGCGGGAATGGAGCCGGGGCTTGATCAGTCGGCCCCACAGAAGGCGGCGCAGGCTGGTGTGGGCCAGCGGTGGACTCGACAGCAGGAGCATCGGGTTCGGGACTGCCTTGGCCAGTTGGTCGGGCAGAGAGTCGGCAAAGTCGGCCACCAGCCGCAACGGGCTAGGTGCTCCGATCACCAGCAGGTCGTCCGGGCGCAGGCTTCCGGCTATGGATGCTGCAAAATCGGGTCCGTTGCATTGAATGGTTTTTACCTGCATGCCGAGCATACGCACGCACATTTTTTCGAGCGGATCGTCGTCTTCCGGATCGTTGCACGGATCGCAATCCCGCGTTGCGGTCCAGTGCAGGATATTAACGGGAACGCCGAGTCCGGCAGCGGTCTCCCGCGCGAGCCACATTTGTTCGTAGAGGTTCGGGCCTCGCCCTGTTGCCACGACAATTCTGCCGATCTTCGATGCATCCACTACGCGCAGAAAAACCGCCGGAAGGCCGCGTTCCTGAGCAAGGTGGATCAGATCCTGCATGGCCCGGGTGTCGTCCAGCCATTCGGAAATGATCAGATCGAGCTTCGTGGATTTGGCGAGCTGCCGGGTTTCAGTAACGGCTCGGGTTTCATCGCCCGGAACGGCAAAGCTCGGAACAAATATTGAGTGGCACTGTGCCTCACTGCGGATGGTGAGGGAGTTCGCATACGCGAATATGTCCTCTTCGGATCCGCAGGAAGCCAGTACGGCCATTTGGATCGGCGGGAGTTTCATGTTTCACATCTCCTTTAGCATGCCTCGCATGCTTTGCTGTTTTCGGGTTGAAAGAGTATTTCGATGACTTTCAACCGGCATATACTTTCAGGAAGCGGCCACTCGATTTTCTGTCCGACGCGGCTGCCGAGCAGCGCCATGCCCAGCGGGGCAAGCACATTGATTCGATTTTCGGATACATTGGCTTCGTGCGGCCAGGAAAGGGTGATGCTGTACTCGTCGCCGAGGTCCAGATCGAACACCTGTACTTTGGAATCCATAGTGATGATATCCGCAGGGATGTCCTGTGCGGCAATCAGCTGAGCACGTGCGAGCTCTTTTTCGAGTTTTTCAAATGCCTTTCGGTCTGATCTTGGATTCAGAACACGATGCTCTTCCAGCAACTTGGTGAGTCGCGCGTGGTCGGGCCAGGTCATGATGATGGGTTGTTCTTTCATTAAATGTTCCTTTCTATTTTTTTACCTGTGATTTGTTTTTTTTATTCCCTCACTGCGAAGGGCGGCCTGCCGGCGTGCCTGTATCAGATGCAGCAAGGTTGGAAAGAGTCGGGGAATAGACGTGGATTTACTGAAGAGGCGTGGTTCGGCAAGCAGCCAATGCCGTGCACGGGGCCGGCGCGCCAGCGCCGATATAGAATAAACCGTCATGTTTAGAAGCTCCTTGTTCTGGTGTGGATTGAGTCCTTATTGCACCAGGTGTGCCAGCGCAGGAAACCGGCTGATCATCGGAGAAGGGAGAAGGGGGTGAGTGCTGAAAATGAGTTGGGTATCTTCCCTGTTGGCAGACCTTTGCGGGAGTTGTGTCTTTGACGGAGTGGGTTGTGAGCAGGGCAGGAGGGCCGTTCGACTCCTCGGCGGCGAGTGGGAATAATTATCCCGGATGGGTAAAAATTACCCACCGAAAAAAGATGCGGGAGCCGGCGACGTATCTGCAATACGGCAGCTGCAAAAAAAACGGACTGCCGGTCTGATCCGTCGTGCAGTCGTTTGAAAATTCCGTCTACGCCTTGAGCTTGTTCTGGAGTGTTTTTCGGTCGATGCCCAGAATGGCCGCGGCGCGGGTTTTGTTGCCGCCGGTGCTCGCCAGTACCGCCTGGATATGTTCGGCTTCGACCTCCGCCAGTGAACGCGGCGCACCGCCCTGTGATGCGCTGAACCGCATCAGTTCCGGCAGCTGCGGCGCGGTGATGGTATCGCCCTCGGCCATCAGCACCAGGCGCTGTACCACATTTTCAAGTTCGCGGACGTTTCCCGGCCAGGCATAGGCCTCGAACTGGTCGAGCACCCGGTCGTCGAACTTCGGAACAGGCCTGTTCTGCTCTTTGGCAAAGCGTGCGGCAAAATGGCGGATCAACAGCGGAATGTCGCCGCCGCGTTCCCGCAGAGGCGGGATTTCAACCGGGATGACGTTGATGCGGTAAAAAAGGTCTTCGCGGAAATCGCCTTGTTCAACCAGGGTTTCCAGCGTCTTGTTGGTGGCCGCAATCACCCGCACATCCACTTTGCGCGGTTCGCGGTCTCCGACCCGATAGACGACCTTATCCTGCAGCACGCGCAGCAGTGCTGCCTGCATGGGCATCGTCAGCTCGGCGATTTCGTCGAGGAAAATACTGCCGCCTTCGGCGGCCTGAAAAAAACCGGTGCGCGATTCGACAGAGCCGGTGTAGGCCCCTTTCCGTGCGCCGAAGAGTTCACTTTCAAGCAGTCCGTCGGGGATGCCGCCGCAGTTGACGGGAATGAAGGGGGCGGCTGCGCGGTTACTGCCGTAGTGCATGGCGCGGGCCACCAGTTCTTTGCCGGTGCCGCTTTCGCCGAGGATGAGTACGGTGGCGGAGCTGTCGGCCGCTTTTTCGATGGAGCGGTAGACTGCTTTCATTTTTTTTGATTCACCCAGAATTCCCCATTGGGCGGGGGAGGGGGCGGTTTCGCTTTCAACGGTCCGGCGCAGGCGCAGACGCGCGATGGCCTGTTCAACGGACTCCAGCAATTCGGCATCGGTGAAGGGCTTGGCCAGATAGCTGTGGGCACCGGTCTGCATCGCTTCGACCGCGCCGGGCACGGAAGCATAGCCGGTGACCATGACGACTTCGGCATCAGCATAGTTTTCGCGCACGTGCCGGATCAGGTCGAGTCCGCTGGCTTTGGGCATACGCAGGTCGGTGATTACCAGATCTGCGGGTACGGCATTCAGCGCCCGTACTGCCTCGGCAACACCGGGCACGGTTTGGACGTTATAGCCCGCGGCGGAAAGGTTGCGATGTATGACTTCGAGCGTGTCGGGTGAATCGTCGACGACCAGAATGTGTTCGGATTTGTTAGTTTTGGCCATGGGGTTCTCCGGGGGGGGGCGGGCGGCGCAGCGGCAGCCGGACGACGGCCTGCGTACCGCGGCCGGGCGTACTTTCCAGCGCAATTGTTCCATTGTGGCCTGTTATGATTCCATGCACCACCGAGAGGCCGAGCCCGGTGCCTTCATCTACGTCCTTCGTGGTGAAGAATGGATCAAAGATACGTGGAAGGAGTTCGGGCTCGATACCGTCACCGGTGTCGGCCACGGTAAGCCGAAGCCAGTGTCGGCCATCACGCGAGGTGCTGATGCGCAGGGTGCCGCCGTCGGGCATCGCCTGAATGGCGTTAACGATTAGATTGGTCACGACCTGACGGAGCTGTCCGGCGTCGGCCACGATTTCCGGGATGGTTTCATCAAAGACATATTCGTGTTGAATGTTCGAAGCCGCGCAGCGCGGTTTCCAAATGGATTCGCTTTCTTTGATCAGCCGGTTCAGATTGATTTCAACATCGCGCGGAGGGGTTTGGCGGGCGAATGTCATCAGATTGCGGATGATTCCGCGTGCGTGCAGCGTGGCGGCTTCGATCTTTGCAATATCGCTTTGCGCCTGCTTCGGCAGACCGGGGGTTTTGGCCAGCAGCTGCGAAAAGCCGAGAATGCCGCCCAGCGGTTCGTTGAGTTCGTGGGCGACACCTGCAGCCAGCCGGCCAATCGTTGCGAGTCGGTCGGCATGGCGCAGTTTTGTGTGGAGGCGCTCCTGTTCCGCCGCCGTCTCACGGCGGTCGATGATCAGCCCCACCTGCCGCACCACTTCGTCCAGCAGTGTTTTTTCCTCTTTAAGGAAGGGGATGTCGGAGGAGGGGTAGCCGATCTCAATCGAACCGCGGATTTTGCCGCGGACAACGAGCGGGACCGATAAGACGTGCCGGTATTCCGATTGCCTGCCGGTGCTGAATTCACAGCCATCCAGAATGATACGTGCGGCGGCACGGCCGGGATACTGCCAGGCGTCGGGCAAGGTTTCGGCAACGCCCTGAAGGATTTCCTCCAGTCCGGTTGCGGGATTACCGGAAAGCTGCGCAATGGCATAGAGGCAGCCGAGTTCTTTCACCCGTTCCTCTAACCTTCTTTCAATGTCCTTATGTTCCATGTTCATTCATCCACCCTGTGGTCAGCGAAAATTAACACACCCGAATCGTTTGTCCATTGAACGTTGTGTTCTCTATTTGCCTGGCCGCACCGGCCCTTGCCGGCGCACGGCCGGAACAGGGTGAATACCTTCACTGGTTTGGCGAACGTCTTCAATGGTGTAGAAAACCTTGCGGTGATAATTTTTTATCACCCGCAGCACGGCGGCCAGTTTTTTGCGCCGCACGACGGAGAACAGGATGGACACCCGGCCATTCGCGCCCTCTGCATCGACGGTTGTAATTCCGAAGCCATCAGCGCGCAGCTGTTTAGCCAGTTGAGCCGGCTCGCCGTTGGGAATAATGCGCACCACTACATAGCCCAGTGCAAGGCGGCGTTCGATGAACATGCCGAAATAGGCCCCGGCCGCATAGCCGGAAGGATAGGCCATAAAACAGATCCAGTTATCGAGGTTCGACATAATCTGTGATACCGCCAGCAGCCAGACCAGAATTTCGAAAAAGCCGGTTAACGGTCCCAGCCATTGGTGTCCGCGCGAAATGAAGATGACCCGCAGCGTGCCCAGTCCCACGTCCACCGTTCGTGCTGTAAAAATAAAAAGAGGCAGCAGCCACCATGCTTCCTTAAAAGCATCCATTTGATTTATCCATAAAAAATGGATCCTTTTGATTCATGCTTCAACGTTAAGTTTCCTCCCCGTCGGGACGGGGAGGAACGTTTGCCGGAGAAACTTCATGCTTTGCCTGATGAAGTTTTAATTCCGCGTGTTTCAGGTTTCGATTTATCGGGCCTGGGCCGTGCGCCGGGCGAGACGGTGCCCATGGCGTTTGACGAGCTGACGTTCGATTCGCTCGAAACAATCGGCCAGCGCATGATAGACCCCGTCGTGCGCCCCCAGTGTTTCCCGGCTTCGCGCCACATAGAGCGGCTCGCCCGGAACCGATAACCGGATTTTCACTTCGAAGGCACCCTTGCCTTCATGGTGACGGGTTTTGGTGACCACCACGGTGACGTGCGCATTCGACAGGGCGTATTTATCAAGTTTTTCCATCAATTGGTCCACGACAGTGAGCATGTGTTGTGATCCGTGCATATGCCGGAACCGAACCGTCACGGGAATACCTGTACAGGACGGATGATTGAAGTAAGAAGCGGTGGACTGGACTGGCTTGATTGTGTGCATGACATCAACTCCTTTTCTAAGGGTTACTCTGAGATTTCAACGGCGGGGAAGATCCCCGCCTTTAGAGCCCGTTCAGCACGTGATGTGCTGTCTTAGCTTGAAACGGCTCTGTCCCTCCCTCCGCATGGTTGCGGAAGGAGGGACATCGCGCCCGTTAACGGGCGACCGCCTTCCCGGCGACAATTCCGTTTTTCTCCCGTTCGAGCCGTTTCTTTTCCTTGAGCGTCAGCTTCGGCGTTTTACGCCCCTGCTTCTTTTTGGACATAGTCATCTCCTTTCGTGTTATTGATGCTATCCAAATGATGACCGCCCCTAATGCAACAAGTGTGCCGGTGGATGCGGGTCGCAACAGAGAGGATATCCGTGTGAACGTATGCATGCCGCAAAGCCCGATGAACAGGCCGGTAATGAATCCGGCCGCTCAAAAAAGTGGGTAAGTCTCCGCGCCGTGGAAGCGACTGGATGCGGTGAGATGCGGGAACAATTTCCACGGCGGGGAAATTTTACCCGCCTCGAATAGCCGGCTTCGTCCCTTAAAAACGAAACTTACCGCGTCGGAAGCATCCCGCTAAAAATCTTGCTGAGCAAACGAACCGTGACGAAAATGTATGTATCTTCAAGATGTGTTGTACGCCATAGAAGGCTCGGATTTGGAGGCCGTCATTGCCGCCTGGACAGTGACAGTCTGCCCCTGCAACAGCAATTCACGGCGGGCAGCTATGTTTGGACGACGTCATCGAAGCCGTGAACCTCAGTGTGAAATAATATCCCCATTCCATCGATGTCAAAGCGGAGGTTTTATATCCCTTGCGCGCTGGGCTGTGCCTGCAGTGGTGTACCCTTCTGCCTCCGCATGGCCTGATCGGGCCTCTAAACGGGGGAGATGCGTTCCATTGGTTGGAAGCGCACCCCCCGGAGAAGCTCTCCGTCTGCTCACATGTCTCGGAGATTTCTCCGAAGCGCGAGGATCTGCTCGCCATCCGCCGCAGTCGAGGTACAATGCAGGAAGTGGCAAGTTGATGAGAAAGGATTGTTCGCTTGGCGATGAAACGACGGATGAAAATACTGCGGGGCGTGCTGGTGGTGGCGGTCTTGGCGGGAATCATACTGTTTCTGCAGGTGGTGGCGCTGCCCGAACTGCTACATCGTTTAATAGAGTCTGGACTGAGCGATGCCGGGTTGCCGGAAGCGACGCTGGAGGTGCGAAGTTGCTCCTGGCGTGGCGCCGATCTCATGAATGTGTGTCTTGATGGAGAACGCTGTAATTTTATCGGTGCTGTGGCTGTTGAATATTCGCCGCGTTCGCTGATGCAAAGGCGTCTGAAGCGAGTGCAGATTATCGGCGGCCAGATCTTGATGCGTGCGCGGAACGGCCGTCTTGAACCGGTGAATCTGCCGAAACCGAACCCCGGAGGCGGTGGCGGGAAGGCTGCCCCCTTCGATTGCATCGAATGGACTTCCTGCATGGCGGTGATGGAATGGAAGGACCAGCGCATCGGCATTCCTTTCAGCGGTTCGATCCGCACTGGCCGCGACCGGTTGAGGGGACACCTTGACCTGGCTCTTCAGGGGGTTCCGTTGCGGGTGGAGCTGACGAAGAGGGGGGCCGGGGAGGCTTTCTCCTGTGCCGTTTCCGGGCAGACTGCTGATCGGAGTGGCGCGCCGGCCGCGCATGATTTTCAGTGCGACATCGCAGGAACGGCCGAAGGATATATCTTCGAGGGACGTGCGAAGGGACCGCGTTGGAAGCTGAATCGGTTTGCCGGCTGCTATTCGACCGAATCGGCGGACGCTCCCACGACCATGGTGGAGTGGGAGCTGGAAGGTCACGCCCCGGATTGGCTGTTAAAACAGCTGGCGGACCGCGGCTATGATCTCTCGAAACTCGGCGCAACGCGGATCAGCGGGCAACTTCGGACGGTGCCGGCGAAGCCGTCCGGCCGTCGACTGCCTGATTTTGAAATTCCAGATCTGCAGGTGGTGGTGGAGCCTGGGCGGTTGGCGATCCGGAAGCCAAACGTCTCGCTGCGCGGGCTCTCTGGTGACGTGAGGCTGCGCGGGCGTTGTGAGAATGGGCTGATCCGCCTTTCCGCGTTGCCGGACAGCCGGATGGAATTTGATGCTGCCGACTTCGGAGCGGTTACCATCGAAAAAAGTGTCCTGGACCCGATGGCCGATGACCCGTGCGTATTCGAATGCCAGATTGATGAAGGCGGGGCTCCGGTCCGGCTGCATCTGGCGGCCACGAGCGAGGACATGACTGTTGTTTCGGAAAAGGCCCGCCTTTCGGCTGCGTTGAAAAACGCCCGGATTTCACTTGAAGCGAGGTCGGGTGTGAACCCGGTTGCGAGCGGTATGATATCCGCTGGTGGGGTGACGTGTCATTTGGGGTCATCCCGGCTAATGTGGGCGCTGAAAGACGCGGTATGGAAGATGGATCGGAGTACGGGCGGCCTGATTGATTCGACGCTGGCCTTGAATCACGTCGCGCTGTTGCTGGATGAGTCGAAAGAACTTTTCGTGCTGGCGGGGGACATGCTGAAACCCGTATCCGCCCTCTATAATCCCGCTCGGCACGAGGGCCGGATCCGATTGGAATGGCCTCTGCAACCGGACGCGATACTGTACGCCAATGGACAGATCAATTTCCGGGAAAAACGGCCGAACGGTTTTCTTTCGGTTTCGTGCGACGGGTTTCTGGTGGATGAGGAACAGACCGCGATCCGACAGCTGACCGATGCCACCGGACTGGTCGTGAAGGGCGGCTTTTCCGTGGCGGGGAATGTGCGCCTGCGGGAAGGCCGCATTGTCCCGTGGATCACCTTGGCCGCCACCGATGCAATGCTTGCGAGCGCGCGCTATCGGGCCATCGCGGAAGGCATCGATGGTGCTATGACCTTTACGGGGTTCGGTCCGATGTCCACCCCGGGCAATCAGCAGTTCCGTATCCGGCGGTTGACGCTGGGAAATCTGCCGCTGCGTGACGGTTTGCTGGCGGTGCGCCTTGAACGCGACCCGAGGGCGATTCTTGTGGAGCGTGCGGAATGGGGCTGTATGGGCGGTCGCATATATAGCCGGGCCATGCGAATCGATCCCGACCATCCCCGGATCGACGCCCGGTTTTTTGCAAACGGGGTGGAAATGAGAGAACTCTTCAACTTGGCCTTTGGCGAGGGCGGCTCGGGCAGTGGTGCGCTCTACGGCATGATTCCCGTCAGCCTTTCCCGGTCCAATCCGACCGATTTCTCTATCGGGGAGGGATTTCTTCATTCGACCACCGGAACTGGCACTTGGACGCTGGCGGAGGGAGACCACGCCAATCTGATCCAGAAAGCCCTTGAACAGCAGCTGGGAAGCCTGCTTCAGCAGACGGTCGAAGTGGATGTTCGGGATCGGATTTTCAAAGGCTTCCGAAATTTCGAATACAGCATGTTCAAAATTGATTTCGTGCGGCGAAGCGATGGACTGCTCGGCCGGGTCACCACGCGGGGGCACAGTCGGAATCAAAAGATTCCGGTCGAGTTCGAAGAGATCGTTTTAGACTTTCCCGGGCTCGATGACAACCTACGCAAAACCATGCTCATCAAGACCGCATTGGGTCAGGGCATCCGTCAGGTGGGAGCATCGGCCGAACCCTGATACACGAGGATGATATCGAGTGCGGTAATTCGTTATATCGCGATTGAATCGTCAGCGAGGCGGTGCTAGCTTGGGAATGAAATGAGGTGCGTCATGAAATTTGGATTGTTTATCGTTCTGACCGTCGCTCTATTGTCACTCACGGGCTGTTTCAACATGAAGATGCAGCCGATCAAGGTGGAGCCCGTTCACATGACGCTGGATATCAACGTCAAACTCGAACAGCAGGAGATCGAGGACGCGGCGGCGGAAATCTCGCCAGTGATCGGAAAAACAGCCCCCGACTTCACGCTGCCGGACCAAAACCAGCGTCCAGTGACTCTCCGCCAGTTTCGGGGAAAATGGGTGGTGCTCTATTTCTACCCGAAGGACGGAACTACTGGGTGTACCCTGGAAGCCAAGGATTTTACGGCCCTGCTGCCCCGCTTTCATGAAATGAATGCTGAGGTGCTGGGAGTCAGCGAGGATTCATCTCAGTCGCATTGCGACTTTATCGCCCAGCACGAACTCAAACTGTTGCTGTTGAGCGATCCGGACCACACAGTGATGGAACAGTACGGCGCGTGGGTGGTCAGTTCATTCGGAAGCTTGAGCTACGGCCGGATCATCCGTACCACGATGATCATCGACCCGGCGGGCGTCATTCGCCACTACATGCCGGAAGTCATGCCGCAGGGGCATGCCGATCGTGTCCTCGGAAAGCTGGCGGCCTTACAGACCTTCCAGTAGGCGGTTGCGGACCATCGCCGAGGGGAGCGCCATGCGGGGGAAACTCTCCTCATTCGCGAAGCGCGTTCCGCGCAACATCACGTCGAGCGCAAGACTGATAATCGTAAAAAAGAGGGATGCCCCTTCCCATCAACCTTTTAGCGCGGTATTGTATCCGCGGTTCAACAGCGGGACGAGGAGGGGTCATGGTCCAATTTGAGGGCGTAGAGAGTCTGACGCGGATGTTTGTTTTAGTGAGCGGCGAGCTTGTCGGTATCATCGTTGGGGGGCTGCTGCTGGGTTTAATGACACGCCTGATCCTGGGCCGCATCGGTTTGATTCCGGCCATGCGAGATCATCCGGAACGCCTTGCAGGCCTCCGTCGGCGGATCCGGTACGTGTTGATTTCCGCCTGTCTGGGACTCTGCCTGGGTGCGCTGGGACTGAACGGGTATCTGGTCTTCCAGCGAACCGATCCCTACGTTCAGACCACGGAGTGGATTAACGCGATCCCCCCCGACTTTTGGCTGAAGCTGGCCTTGAGTCTGGCCAAAGTCATCGGACTCGTGATTGCGGGTCGGATGGTGATCAATATGCTGGTACGCCTGTTAAACAGCCTTATGGGCAAAGCAAAGGCCTTTGAGGGAATCCGCGCCAACGATGAAAGCATCGAAGTGTTCTTCTCATCGCTGACCGCCATCCTTTCGAACTGCATAAAATTTCTCGTGGTCATCGCCGCGGCTGCACTGCTTTCGTTACCGGGACCAGTGGCGGCCTATTTGCTCGCCGCGCTGTATATCTATCTTTTTTTCACCATCGGCCTGCTGGTTGTCAAGGCCGTCGCGGCCATTGTCGACAGCCTCGATGCGTTGAGCAAGAAATACTCCAGCCCCGACAATTGGCTGCGCCACTACGAAAAGCTCAGTATCCTGATTCCTCTCTTCCGGCGCTGCCTTGAATATGTCATCTACGTCACGGTAGCAACGCTGGTTATCCTCCAGCTGAGTTTCATCGAGCGCTTCGCCGTCATAGGTCCACGGCTGACGAAAGTCATTGGCATTTTCTTCATCAGCCGGGTCATCATCGAGATCGGAAACATTTTGATCGATCGTTTCCAGCAGGAGCAGAAAAACCTGACCGAGAAAGAGCGAAAGCAACGCCTGACTCTCATCCCGCTGATGAAGAGCGCCATGAAGTATGTGGTTTATTTTACCGCCATCCTGCTGGCCCTTAATGCGATGAACTTCAATCCAGCCCCGCTGCTGGCCGGGGCCGGAATCATCGGTATCGTTATTGGACTGGGCGCCCAGCCGCTGATCAACGATTTAGTTTCGGGCCTCTTCATCCTTTTCGAAAGCCTCTATCTGGTCGGTGACTATATCGAGACTGGGCAGGGCCGCGGGGTGGTTGAATCGATCGATATCCGCACCACCCGGCTGCGCGATCCCGGGGGGCAGCAGCATATCCTGCGCAACGGACAGATCGGCGACATCATCAACTTCTCCAAACGCTACACCTTTGCCGAGGTGGAGGTGGGCGTGGCCTACGATACCGATCTCGACCTCGCCTACACGGTGCTCGCGGAAGTCGGGCGGAAGATCCGTGAAGTGAATCAGGATGTGCTCGAGGATATGAAAGTGCTTGGCCTGCAAAACTTCGGGGAATCGGAGCTGCTGCTGCGGACGATCACTCGCGTCAAACCGGGTTGCCATCAGCAGGTCGCCCGTGATTTACGCAAACTGATCAAAGAAGCCTTCGACGGCCAAGGTATCGAAATCCCATACGCACGGCGCGTCCTCATTTTCAAAACGGAAACAGAAGAAAATCCGCTGAAGGACAACACGTCATCGACTTTGTCCGACAGAATGCGCTGAACGGAAATCCGCGCGAATAAAGCAATCCGGTATCCGGTCCGCAACAAACCATGCTCACTCCTATTTCAATCAACCCTGATGGAGGTTACAGTTCCGTTTTGTCGCCATCCACCTTTTTCAATTCCCAGATCAGCAGAAAGTTAATGACGGAGCGGATGGTGACGATGGCCGCTAGCAGGCCGAGGTTCTGCCACGACGGCGAGACTGCGCTTTTGAGGATATCGGCGCCGATCAGAAATTCCAATCCCAGCGACAGCGAATGGCCGAGTCGAAGCCGTGTCGCCGAAAATTCCCGGAGACACTCTTTGGAAAAAAGGCAACGGCCGATATAGGGCACGAGCGCCCGCAGGCTGCCGATCAGAATAATAACGATGGAAACGATTTCCAGAAAGTACGCCGCATATTGGGCCAGAATGTTAACAAAATTATGCATCGCTATACTCCTTATGTTTTTTCAACTTCCAAAGCAGTCTGAGCGTATCACTTCCCGGCACCGGACTGCAACGAGGCGTGCTATGTGAGGAATCATGCCGATGTTGCAGATCCATTACAGGGAGAATCCGGTTTTCAGCGTAAAACAAACAGAATAAGATAGATTCCCTTTTCGGGAATTCATACAACGCTTACACGCCGTTGGCGCTGTCCGAGGGGCATCGTCCAATAAAAATATCAGGAAATGAAAAGGAAACCATGGATTCGGTGTATTTAATAGGATCGTTGATTCTGATCGGAGTGGTTCTGGCCGCCGTGTGGCTGGACCGCTGGAGTGTTCCGGTCATCCTGATTGCGCTTTGCGCCGGAATTCTCTGCGGCAGCGATGTGCTCAATCTCTGGTACTTCGACGACATCAGCCTGACGAAGCAGATTGCAAACCTGGCGTTGGTATTCATCCTCTTTCATGGCGGCTTTTCGACCCGTAAATCGGACTTCCAGGCGGTGGCACTTCCGGCGGGAGGGCTGGCTACATGGGGCGTTATTCTGACGGCGGCCACCACCTTCGGCGTCTTACGCTACCTGCTCGAATGGCCGTTTGAGCAGTCGATTCTGCTTTCCGTCATTATCTCCTCCACCGATGCGGCGGCTATTTTTTCGATTCTCCGCCGGCAATCACTTCCGAAAAAGCTCTCTTCAATCACGGAAATTGAAAGCGGGGCCAACGACCCGATGGCCGTGCTGCTCACGGCCGCCGTTTTGGGCATGCTGACTTCGTCCGACACGGCTCTGCCGATGACCGTGGTTCAATTCATCTGGAAATTTTCGGCGGCACCGCTGGTGGGGTGGGCGATCGGGCGCGCAGGTCTGTGGCTGTTTAATCGTCTGAGCCCTCAGGACCGCGGGCATTATTATGTCCTTTCGCTGGGTATGATCCTGCTGACCTACGGGATTGCGGATGCGCTGCAGGCGAGCGGCATGCTCGCGGTTTTTGTTGCCGGCTATGTGATGGGGAACCGGCCCTTTGTTCATAAACAGGGGGTGACCAATTTTTCAGCGGCGCTCTCCACTGTGGCCAACATCGCCATGTTCGTTATGCTGGGGCTGCAGGTGTTTCCGCACCAATGGGCGAACATCTGGATGCAGGGCATTATTGTTTTTGCGGTGCTGACGTTTATCTCCCGTCCGCTGGCGGTTTTGATCGGAACAATCGGCATGCGCCTGGGATGGAAGGATAAGACGTTTATCGCCTGGGCCGGGCTGCGCGGATCGGTTCCGATCGTGCTCGCCACCTATCCCGCCGCTGCGGGGCTCGCCGTCGGTCAGGATATTTTCAACATGGTTTTCTTTGCGGTCCTCCTGTCTATTGCGGTGCAGGGAAGCACACTGGGGGTGCTGGCAAAATGGTTGAAGCTGACCTGTCCGATGCGGCCCAAGCCTTTGTTCAATCTGGAACTCGTCACCATGAGCAAAAGCGATTTCGATTTGATTGTCGTGGATCTTCCCGATCCGCAGGATGTGATCGGTAAAACCATTGCCGAACTTCAGCTTCCCGCCGGAGCGGTGATCACTTTGATTACGCGGGGAAAACTGCTGATCGCTCCCAAGGGATCGACTCATCTGCACGGTGGAGATCAGGTGACCGTACTGGCCCATGCCAGCGAAGAGGAGGCGATACGCTCGGTTCTGCTGGATGCGGTTGCGGAGGAAGCTTCAGTTGAAAAGGAAGAGCTCCCGGATCAGCATGCCGGTGATGACGGGGCATCCGCCGCAGAGGAGATGCTTAAGGCGGTATCCGGAGAATGTCTCATGGACATCAGGATTGAACGGGTCACAAACCGTCAGCAGGTTGATGTGCTGGCCTCGTTGGCTGCGGAAATCTGGAATGAGCATTTTCCGGAAATAATCGGTCAGGAACAGGTGGATTACATGCTGGAGCAGTTTCAAAGTATTGAGGCGCTCGAGTCCCAGATAGACTCCGGCTATGAATACTATCTGGCTCTGCACGGTGATGATCCGGTGGGATATCTGAGTCTGATCCCGAACTATGTCGATGGAAAACTGATGATCAGCAAGATATACGTTAAAGGTCCATGCCGCGGATCGGGTCTTGGCGGAATCTTTCTCGAATACAGTAAAGCTCGTGCGAAGGAATCCGGTGCAGATGCAATCTGTTTGACGGTCAACCGAAACAACACCCCGGCCGTTGAGTGGTACCGGCGGAAGGGTTTTGAGGTTACCGATGAGGTAAAGAAAGATATCGGCTCCGGATTCCTGATGGACGATTTCGTCATGGAATGCACGCTCGACTGATGCCTTCGGATGACGGTTCTTTTTACCGGCTTTTACTGACGCCGGAAAATGCCCTCAAGAATGGCGGGTTTTCCGCCGGGGGTTGCGCCGTATTCGGTGACGGGCGTTTCCTGAACAAAGCCGGCCTCAGCCAGTTCCCTGATCAGTTGTTCTTCCGTCAGGAAGCAGGCCGGTTTTCCGGAGAGTCCGGTGAAGATAAACGGTTCGCCTTTGATCGGTTCGGCTTCCGGCGGAAGCGTACTTCGTGAAAAGGTGTAGATAAAAAGGGGCGCGCCGGATTTGGCGGAACGGGCGGCTTCGCGGACGGCCGTGCGGAATTCTGCTGCTGATCGGGCCAGGTTCCAGACGCCGTGCGCGACGATAAAATCGAAGCCTTCATCTTCGACCGGCAACCGGTCCATCGGGGCGGGTTCAAGCTGCAGCTGTTCCGTCAGGCCGCCGTCGTCGGCCCGCCGCCGCGCCGCTGCGAGCATGGATTCTGAAAAGTCGAGCCCGAGCACGGTCCAGCCCGCCTTCGCCAGAGGAACGGCGTTGCAGCCCGCGCCGCAGCCGATGTCGAGGAGCCGGTTTCCGGTTTTGCATTGAAGTTCCTTTTCGGCAAAGCGCATCAATACGGAATTCGGCGGTGTGGAAGAAAGCCGGGCCACCATCTCCGGATCACTCCAGGGTGAATCAGCCCAGAATTCCAGGCGGTTGCCTTCGGGGTCTCGCAGAAAAAAGGCTTCCCCGCCCATGGTGCAGTTGCGGATCGGATCAACGGCAATATTCCGGTCTTTGAGTTGTTGCCAAACCGCATGCAGGTCGAAAACCTTGAAAGTGAGGGTGATTCCTTTTCCAAGGTTTGGAAGAATGCTGGTTCGGCTTGCGTCGGCCACGCTTAGACAGGCGGTCGGTGTCAGGAAAAATTCCACCATCCAGTCGGTGGAACCCTTTTCTTGCAGGCCGATTTGATGGCGATAGAACGCAACGGTTTCGGGCCAGTGTTTGCAGTAGAGAATGGTGTTGGCGGCTTCGAGCTTCATGTTGTTCTGTCCGGCTGTTTTATTCGTTAGAAAATTCTTCCATGTAGCACACCGGACTGAAGGATTCGTTGCGCGTTTCATTTTCCTGCAGCGCAAACTTCAGGATGGCTTCGGCATGAATCCGGGTGGTGTCATAGAGCGGCAGCGGGGAGTCGGATTCTCCGATCAGCAGGCTCAGTTCGGTGCAGCCGAGAATAACCGCTTCGACGCCCTGTTTCTGTAAATCGGTAATCATGGTTTTCATGGCTTTTCGGGAAGTTTCTTCAGTGATCCCGTGCGACAGCTCTTCCCAGACGATGCGGTCGAGCTCGGTGCGTTGGCTGTTTTCGGGAATCAGCGTTTCAATGCCGGCTTCAGCGAACGTTTTCTGAAAGAAGCCGAATTCCATCGTGGGTTTGGTCCCGAGCAGGGCCACTTTGGTGCGTTGATCCTTTTTCAGTGCGGCGGCCGTTGCATCCATAATGGTCAGAATGGGCAGCGGGGATTTGTCGCGAATCCGGTCATAGGCATTATGCGGGGTATTGGCCAGAATGGAGGCAAATCCGGCACCGGCTTTTTCCAGCCGTTGGAGGGCGGTGAGCAGAATGGTTGCCACGCCGTCCCAGTCATTTTTTTCAAACCGGGTAACGAGTTCCTGCAGGTTCAGACTTTCGAGGGTGATTTCCGGAAAGTTCAGTCCGCCGGTCCGGCGGTTATATTCCCGGCAGAGAATCTGATAATAGTGAACCGTTGATTCCGGGCTCAGTCCGCCGATTAAGCCGATCCGTTTCATGAGGTCTCCTTTTCCGTTCAGGGTTAGGTGTGACAGATGTTCTTCAGCTCGTTCTGCAACACCTGGGCATGACCGTGTGCGGTATCTTTTGCCGCGTACAGCAGGGTGAGTGTTCGTTTCGGGCAGCGTTCAATCAGGTGCGTCAGCTGTTCGCTTTTTGTTTTCAGTTCATTTCGATAAAGCCGGCTGAATACCGGCCATTTTTCCGGGTCATGGCTATACCATTTTCGCAGTTCCGGACTGGGGGAGAGCTCTTTGGCCCATTCATCGATTTCGGCATTTTCTTTTGCGACTCCCCGCGGCCAGAGCCGGTCCACCAGCACCCGCCATCCGTCTGACGCGGCGGGCGGGTCATAGATCCGCTTAATCAGAATCCGTTCGGGCCGGGAGTTCATGCGTTGGCCTGGGCCTCCTGTTTTACCGCCTTTGGAAAAAGGATATTGTTTTCCAGGTGAATGTGCTGATGGAGATCATCCTCCAGCGCGGCGAGCCCGTCGTACAATGCCGCAAAGGTCGGGCAGGCTCCATCCGGGAGGGTGTAGTCTCCGGTCAGTTTCCGCATGACTGCCAGTTCATTCCCTGCATCGTCGTGCTCGATTTCCATCTGGCGGATGGGGTTGGCCACACTGCCGCAATGGGACATGGGTTGTGCGGCATTGCCGTTGATAAAGGCTTCGGTGGCTTTAATCAGTGGAAACAGAATCTGTTCCTCTTTCATCAGGTGGGCCTCGAGCTCGGCGCGGACGGCGGTAAAGGCCCGGCTGAGTTTTCCGAGCATTTCACCATGGTGTTCTCCGTGGGCAATCTGTACTTTTTCCAGCAGTCCATCGAGGCGGGGCAGCTGTTCTTTTGTGAAGGCGTGATGGGTATCGACGATGTGATCGATCAGCCGGGAGAGCGCCACGTTGTTCCAGTCGGTACTGTCTGTTGTCGGCTGCTGCAGCAGCGTTTCATGCAGTGTTTTTTCCACGTCTGCCCAGGAACGCCCGGCGGATTCCGCGGCTTCGAGCAGCGTTTTCTTTCCGCCGCAGCAATAGTCCAGCCCCAGTTGTTCCAGAGTCTGGCGAAGCTGCGGGTATTGGACGACCAGGTCGCCCACGGTGAGGTTCGGTTCAACGGATATTCGGTTCATCATTATTCTCCGGGTTAACGGTATTCTGATTATTTCCGCCCGATCAGATCGGCCAGCGTGGTTTCTTTCAGTGAATCCAGAAAGGCCTCGGTGGCTACCTGCAGGGCTTTCTTCAGTTTACAGCGGCCATCGAGTACGCAGGTGTTGGTATCCGCGTTGAAACATTCAACCATGTCGAAGTTGGTTTCGAACTGCCGGACCACTGTGGCAAGATTAATGGAAGCCGGTTCGGCCCCCATCGAGATGCCGCCGCCGTACCGGCCGCGCCTGAGCGTGAGGTATCCCAGTTTGCCCAGCTTATTCACAATCTTGACCGTATGGCTGTAGGATATGTCATAGGCTTCGCTGATCTCCCGCGAGGAAACCTGCGGTTCTTTGCTGCGCGCGACATACATCAGGATTCTCAAAGCATAATCGGTATTCTGTTTCAGTTGCATCGTTCATTCTCCGTTGGCGGCGGGAATGCCCGCCGCCCGGTGAATATATCAGCCGGCCTTCGGCAGATTAATTCTTTTCCCCGGCGGTTTGGGGCTTTCGCAGCAGCCCGGCTCCGAAGAACAGCAGGAAGCCGACGCCGCCGAGGAAGACCACATCGCCGATCATCCGCAGCCAGCGCAGGTTCTGCACCCAGCCCTGCTGGAGAAAGTCGGCACTGCGCGCATACCAGAGGCCGACATCGACGCTGGCGACGGTCTGAGCAATGCCGATAGGCAGCAGGCTCAGCGCAATCATCAGTGCAAGTCCGCCGTTCATGCCCCAGTAGGCCAGTTTCAGCACGCGGTCATTCCAGACCCGGTCGGGCTGAATGCAGCGGATGACGAGCAGGACCAGCCCGAGACTCAGCAGGCCGTAGACCCCGAACAGGGCGGCGTGCGCATGAACCGGCGTGGTGTTGAGCCCCTGCATGTAATAGAGCGCAATCGGGGGATTGATGAGGAATCCGAATACGCCGGCCCCCACAAAGTTCCAGAAGGCGACGCCCATGAAGAAGGTCAGCGGCCATTTGTAACGCTGCATCCATTCGGCACTTTCAATATGTTTGCTGGTTTCCCGCGCTTCCAGGCCGATCAACAGCAGCGGAACCACCTCCAGCGCCGAGAACATGGCGCCGATGGCCACTACGGAGAAGGGCGTGCCGGAAAAATAGAGATGGTGGAACGTGCCCGGAATTCCGCCGATCAGAAAGATGCAGCTGGAATAGAGGACCGCACGGCTGGCGCTGCCGGCTTTCACCAGCCCGAGTTTGCAGAAGATGGTGGCAATGGCAATCGTGGCGAAGACTTCGAAGAAGCCTTCCACCCACAGATGAACCACCCACCAGCGCCAGTATTCCATGACGGAGATATGGGTTTTGGCGCCGTAGAAAAAACCGGAGGCATAGAAGAGGCCGATGGCTGTGGCGGCGAAAATAAAGATGGCGACCATATGACGGTTGTCATCCTTTTTCTTCAGCGCCGGCCACAGCCCGCGCAGCACCAGAATCAGCCAGAGCAGAAGACCGGAAAACAGCAGAATCTGCCAGAAACGGCCGAGGTCTACATATTCATAGCCCTGGTGGCCGAACCAGAAATTATATTTCAGCTCCATGGTCTGCATCACGCCCAGCCATTCGCCGGCCAGCGATCCCGCCACCACCAGCAGCAATGCAAAGAACAGCACATTCACGCCCAGACGCTGGAATTTCGGTTCACGGCCGCCGATGATCGGGGCGAGAAAAAGGCCGGCCGTCAGAAAAGCCGTGGCAATCCAGAACATCGCAGTCTGAATGTGCCAGGTGCGGGATACGGCATAGGGGAGAAATTCAGCAATCGGAAACCCGAAAAATTCCTGACCCTCGACGGTGTAGTGTGCAGTCAGCGCACCGAGCATCACCTGCACGCCGAACAGGACAAAGATCACCAGCGCATATTTCCACAGCGCTTTCATGGAAGGCGTGATGACCAGTTTTTTCAACGGGTCGATGGCGGGGACGGCCGGAAGTTCGTCGTATTCCGCATTGCGGCGGAATGCTTCATACCAGACCAGGCCGCCGACCGCCGCCAGCAGGGAAATAATGCTGATCATGGACCACATAAAATTTGCGCCGGTGGGGGTATTGCCGACCAGCGGTTCATGGGGCCAGTTGTTGGTATAGCTGATCGGGAGTCCCGGCCGTTCCGCAGCGCAGGCCCAGCTGGTCCAGAAGAAAAATCCGGCGAGCTGTTTGCGGTGAATCTTCTCCTTCACCGCATGCTCATGCATGGCATAGGCTTCCCGGAGATCCCGCAGTTCCGGTTCGCCGCTGAAAAGCGATTCATAATGGGCGGCCACCACACGCATGGCGGCGGTCCGGTCGTCGGAAATCGTGAGCAAGCCCGTTTCCGCATTGTATCCGTTATGCCGCATCTCCTGTTCCAGACGTGCCTGCAGGCCGGCCTGTTCGCCGACTCCCGCCTGTTCGAAATCCACGCCGAATTCACGCTGACTCCAGATGTTGAGCAGCGCGATACTTTCCCGATGCAGCCAGTCGGCTGACCAGTCCGGTGCCTGATAGGCGCCGTGACCCCAGACCGAGCCCATCTGCTGGCCGCCGGTGGACTGCCAGACCAGCTGGCCCTGCTGAAGGTCGTCGAGCGTAAACAGCTCTTCGCCCGACGCACTCACAATCCGCTGCGGCAGCGGCGGGGCCTCTTTGTAAATATCAATTCCGAAATAGCCCAGTATCGAAAAGGCTACGGTCAGGCATAAGGTCAGTGCAATCCAATGTTTCTTCGTACTCACGAATCGTCTCCTGTATTTAAAGATTCATACGTGTAGAATATTTAAAATGCAGAGGTCGTCAATATAAACATTCATACAGTTTGAATGTTTAGGATAAGGCGCAACCCGGGAGAACGAGCCGGTGAATATATTATGGATTAGTCTGCAGTGATTTGCGTAGATTTTTCCGTACTGAATGTTCGTAATCCCGCTGCGTCATACCGCGTTGTTTTTCATCGGATTGCTTATAAGCCGCCGCGATGGCTGCGCTTTATCCGGTTTCTGTGTAGAAAGAACTGCAGCATCCGGTGAGCGTCAGGAGAGCGAAAACCGGGATTGCGGGTTTCATCCGTCGGCCTTCAGTACAGCAGCGGTCAGCAGTACCCAGCCGGCAATAAAGAAGAGTCCGCCGATGGGGGTGATGGCGCCGAGTTTTGTGATGCCGCTCAGCGAGAGCGCGTAGAGGCTGCCGGAAAAAATAAGCATTCCGACCAAAAAACTCCAGCCACTGGAACTGAGCAGCCCGGACTGAAATTTAAGCGCCAGCAGGCCGACGATGAGCAGGGCAAAGGTGTGGTAAAACTGATACTCCACCCCCGTCTGCCAGACCTTCATCATTTTTTCGGAAAGTCTATCCTGCAGACCGTGCGCGCCGAAGGCTCCGAGGATGACACTGATTGCGCCGCTGAGGGCACCGAGAGAGAGAAAGAGTTTTGCGATCGTATTCATTCTTCATCCATCCATTTGAGGTCGGAAATCTGGAGGGTTGTTTTTCTGCCGGACTGTTTGTCCGAAAGTTCAAGATCTTTCGCAATCCACATGCCGTCCATCTTCTTGATGCTTTTGATCTTCAGGCGGGTCAGCTGTTTCTCTGCTTTATCCAGGGTCTGCGCTTCCATCACCATGCCCATGTACTGATCCACCCAGAGCCGCATGATGTTTTCGCTTCCAGGGATTGGAACATCGATAATGTAGGTGTCGCGGTTGAGCTTTTTGTCTTCGCCGATGAGTCTGGAATTCGGCCACCAGAGAACGGAAAAGCTGAGGTCGGCCCAGGTGAAACCGGTGCCCATGATTTCGGAGGTCGGCTGCTGCCCGGCTTCGGAAAAGGTGTAGTTCGGGCGGTCGTTCTGCCAGGTGATGGTCAGCTCTTCCTTATCGATTTTATAGTGCGCCGTTGCGGGGGCTGCATGCCAATCGAGTTCCATCGTTACAGGATAGGATTTGGTGAAGCCGTTTTTGGCTTTGGCCTTCAGTTTTCCCGTCAGTTTCAACGGCCGCGACGGCAGCTTTTTCTGCACCATGCTCAGAATGTGATCGGCCGACGGCTGCTCCGCAGCAAAACTAAAGGTCGAGACGAGCAATGTGCCTGCTAATAGTATGTTTTTCATGTACCACCCACTTCGTTAGAGGGCACGGAGTACACGGAGGAAAGTCTCTGCAATCTCAGTGTTCTCCGTGGTTAATTTATTCTGTTGCGGAAATCTTCAGCGCATAGCGCAGGGCCTGGTCGATATTCTTGACCGTTTTGAATGTCAGCTTCTTTTTTACATCGTCCGGAATTTCGGCGAGGTCGATCTTATTCTTTTCCGGCAGCATAATGTGTTTAATTCCGGCGCGCGATGCGGCGAGCACCTTTTCCTTCAGTCCGCCGATCGGAAGGACACGTCCGCGCAGCGAAATCTCGCCGGTCATCGCCAGATCCGGGCGGATCGGGCAGTCGGTCAGAATGGACAGAATCGCCAGCGAGATGGCGACGCCGGCCGAGGGACCGTCTTTCGGTGTTGCTCCGGCCGGTACATGGATATGCAGGTCGGACTTGGCAAAAACAGCCGGATCAATTTTAAAGGTCCGGGCGTTGGCCTTGAGATAACTCAGCGAAGCGCGTGCCGATTCTTTCATCACATCACCGAGCGAGCCGGTGAGAATCAGGCCGCCTTTGCCGGGCATCTGCGTGGCTTCGATGAAAAGAATGTCGCCGCCGTACGGGGTCCAGGCCAGGCCGGTTACCACGCCGGGCATGGCGGCGTTTTCCGCCACGTCCTTTTCAATTTTAATCGGGCCGAGAAAGCCTTTGAGCTTGCGGGGCGTGACTTCAACCGGGCGGGTTTTCCCTTCGGCAAAACCGCGCGCCACTTTACGGCAGACGTTGGCGATCTGGCGCTCCAGATTCCGCACCCCGGCCTCGGCGGTATAGCCGCTGATAATGGTTTCGAGGGCTTCAGGTTTAAATTTAACCTGTCCGCGTTTGAGGCCGTGTTCTTTGATCGCCTTGGGCACGAGGTAGCGCCGGGCAATCGCGGTTTTTTCCTGCAGGGTATAGCCGGAAATGCGAATGACTTCCATGCGGTCGCGCAAGGGACCGGGAATGGTTTCGAGCATATTTGCGGTGGTGATGAACAGCACCTTCGAAAGGTCGAACTGTACATCGAGATAGTGATCCTGAAAGGTCGAGTTCTGTTCCGGATCCAGCACTTCGAGCAGGGCCGAGGCGGGATCGCCGCGGAAATCGCTGCCGACTTTATCGATTTCGTCGAGCATGATAACCGGATTGTTGGTGCCGCAACGGCGCAGGCTTTCAATAATGCGGCCGGGCATGGCGCCGATGTAGGTGCGGCGGTGTCCGCGGATTTCGGCTTCGTCGTGCATGCCGCCGAGCGACATGCGGACAAATTCACGGCCGAGTGCACGGGCAACGGATTTTCCGAGTGAGGTTTTTCCAACGCCCGGGGGCCCGGCGAGGCAGAGGATCGGGCCCTTCATATCGCTTTTGAGTTTGAGGACCGAGAGATATTCCAGAATGCGGTCTTTCACCTTTGCGAGTCCGTAGTGGTCTTTATCCAGAATTTTCTGCGCTTCCAGAATGTCGAGATGATCTTCTGTGGATTTGCTCCAGGGCAGTTCGGCCATGACGTCGAGATAGGTGCGGATGACGCCGTGTTCCGGCGATGCGGGGGGTACCGCTTTCAAACGCTGCAGCTCTTTCTCGGCGGCTTCGCGGGCATCGTGCGGCAGTTTGGCTTCGTCGAGTTTTTTTTCCAGTTCGAAGATTTCGCTGGCGTGCGGGTCATCCTCGCCGAGCTCATTCTGAATGGTTTTCAGTTGTTCGCGCAGAAAGATTTCGCGCTGTGTTTTGGTAAAGGTTTCGTGGACCTTGTTTTCAATTTTATTGCCGAGCTTCAGGATCTGAAATTCGCGATTCAGAAATTCCATCAGCTTTTTCAGCCGTCTGTTCGGACTGGCTTCGGCCAGGAGGTTTTGGCGCACGCTGAGCGGGATCGGCAGATTGGTGGCAATCAGATCGGAAAGCTGGGAGGGCGATTCCATATTGAAAATGGCCACGCTCAGTTCATCCGGCAGGTTGGGCGACATGGCGACGATCTGCTGGAACTGTTCAGACGCGCTGCGGGCGAGGGCCTGGGCCTCGAGCGTATCTTCCAGCTGATCGTGGAGCATGGTGTAGTGCGCGGTCGGGTATTCCTCTTCGGTCAGCAAATCCGTCATCTCGCAGCGTGACAGACCTTCTACCAGCACGTGGGTGGAACCGTCCGGAAATTTGAGGGTTTTTATCAGGCGCGCCACACAACCGACTTTATAAATGTCGTCCTGTGTCAGGTTGGCTTCGTCGATCTCATCTTTTCGCTGCAGCGCGGTGATAAAATGCGGCGTTTTTGTGGAGAGTTCCGTGACCAGTTTTTTTGACTCTTCCGTTGTGATCACCAGCGGGGCGACCATCTGCGGAAAAAGGACGAAATTTTTCAGGGGCATCACCGGCAGGAGGTCGGGGACCTCGGCATCCGGTATAATTTCAATTTCAACTTCGTTGTGATCTTCCTGTGCACTCATAAAAGGGTTCTTCTTTCAATATTAACAAGGGTTGGAACCCTAAACCACCTGTCTCCCAATGTCTGGAAAAAAGGCGGTCAAAATCCGGCGCTGCTCTGCATGGGATCGGGGCCCGGAAGCGGACGCGGCGGTATGCCGCGCCGCAGGCAGAGGTTTGCTTCCGCAGCAAAATCCAGGGGGTGTCAGAGGCCGAGGTTCAGTTTGAAGGAGAGGTTGTAATATTCCTCGTCGTTAACGTCGTCGATATATTCGATTTCGAAGTGATTGCTGACGGCATACACCATGAGGTTGGACATCAGGCCCATCGAGGCGTCGTAGGATGCGACTTCGCTCCATGTTTCGGACGACAGGTTATCCGCGCGGTTCACCCGATAGCTGACGTTGCTGATGGCATCGGGATTGAGGGTAAGCCGGACAATCGTGTTGGTGGAAACGGCCAGCCGGAAGTTGCCGGTGTCAGCGGGGTAATCGGGGCTGGTGGACCAGACCTGGCCGAAGGGTTTGCCGCTGCCGTCGACGTCTTTGGACCAGATGCCGGCGAGCAGGTTGGTGCCGTAATCCACGGCGCCGATGGTGGCAGGCATGGCGCGCTGGGTGCCGAGCTGATCCGTCGTTAGCGAAGAGGACCCGGCGCTGCCGATCAGCGGGGAGCCGGGCAGGGGAACGTGAACGCGGTGGTCGGGGTTATAGCGGATCAGCAGGGAGAGCCCATGGTCCGTGCCGATGTGGTTGTTCCCCAGGGAAAAGGTGCCGGCGAGGACGCCGATCTTGTCGATCACGCTGTTGCTGATCGAGGCGGTGCCCGTCAGGTGCTCGATTTCCGGCCCCGATGAAACGGTGTTGCTCGCCACGGTGACGTGGTTCATATGGAAGTCGCCCGATTCAGCGCGGATAATTTTCTGGTCAGCGAGGTTTCCGGAGAAGGTGCTGTTGCATATCCGGCTGTCTCCATTGTAGAATCCGACCGCACCGATGCTGTTGGTCGCCACATTGCTCGAAAAGGTGGTGTTCGAGATGGTGCTGGTGGTGGACTCGGCCAGAAGGGCGCCGCTGGAGAGGGCGGCATTCCGTCTGAAGGCGCTCCGGTTGATGCTGAGGATTCCATAGCCGGAATACAGTCCACCGCCGAATGAGGCGGTGTTCCTGGAAAACCGGCTCCCGCTGAACTCCGTTTGACCGTAATTTATGACGGCACCCCCATAAACCGCGGTGTTGCTGCTGAACCGGGTATCCCGGACCCGTACGCTGCCGCTCGAGTTGACGGCCAGTCCGCCGCCTCCGTAGGCTTCGTTATACTTCAGCCGGCAGCCATTGAGTTCCAGCGTCCCGTCGACATGCGCGCTGCCGTAGCCGTCGGTCAGGTTGTAAATGAGCCAGACTTTGTCCAGCACGACGCTGGAGAGGTAGGTGACATTCAACGCGGCTCCGTGGCCGGGGTCATAGCCTTTGCTGAGGATCATGTTGCGCAGTTGCACGGTGAGCGCGCTGGGGGCATCGATATTGAGGAGCCGGAACTGATGCCCGGCATCCAGCAGAATGCGGCGGGGTTCGTCATCGTACGCATACCCGTCTCCATACCCGGTCGTCATAGCATCCGCGACGGCCGGAGCATGGGTGGGCAGCGTGCCGTCAATGGTCAGGCTTTTGCCGATGGTCAGCGTGTTGGTGAGCTGGATCGTGTCGTTGGTTCCGCCGATGTCAAAGACGATGGTGTCGCCGGAGGCGGAATGGTTGATGGCTTCGCGGAGCGAAGTGCCCGACCCGTTGGCCGGATTGAGGTTGCCGTTGTCTTCATCGGTCAGGGTGGTCACCGTGTTGGTGGCGGCGAGGGAGCTCAGCGGCAGGAGAATTGCAGCGGTCATGCAGACGATGACCGGGTGGCATGAAAATGCTTTCATCGGTACGCTCCTTGTTTTCAACTAACGGAATTTTAGGAGCGGGGCGCGGGCTTGTATAGATCTTATCTCAATAAAACACCTTAAAATAAGTATATGAAACTCATCTATTTCTTTGCGCAGAAGCGGGATGCGGCAGGAGTTCGACGGGTCGGGGAGCTGCGGGGTGCGCCCCGGCGGAAGCCGGGGCGCTTTGAATTCGGGGCTTTGTTTATTGTGTGTTGACGCGGAAGAAGGCGGCAGCGTTGGTGGTTGGAAGGTTCACGAGATTGGTCATGCCGTCGCCGGGGAAATTGGTGGCGAAATGCCACGTGGTATTGGTCAGGCTGGGGGTCCATTCCACGATGTGGGTTGCGCCGGACTGCGATACAAACGACAGCCCGAAGTTTCCGTTGGAGAGGACCGGGGAGAGGATGGTGACCGGATCGGGGATGATCCCTCCGCCGACGACAAACCCGGAGAGGCCGCGTGAGCCGAGGCGGGAGGAGGCGAGCCAGCTTGTGAGGGTCTGAGAGCCGCTGGAGGGATGGCTGAATGACAGCCCGGAAAAGCTGTTTTTATAATAGCTGATCACTACGCTGTTTGTGGCTTCGGGAAGAACTGCGGGAGGCACCCAGTTTGTGGTGGCCGGGGACAAGGAACTGCTGGTTACCGTTGACCCGGTTTCAACATTGCGGATGTAGGCAAAGGTGGAGTCCCATCCCGCTGGCCCGGTCCATTCCATGGCGGTTGAGGCGGTAATTCCGGTTGACCCATCCAGCGGTTGTGTAATCAGCACCGGGGCGAGGTCGTTGGTGGTGAGTGAATCGACCGTGATGGTGAATTCATATTCGTAGGTGGCCCCGTTGCGGTCGAAGTAGATGGTCCAGGGCCCGGCTTGCAATTCGTCGATCACCGCCTGCAGCGTGGAAAAATTAATGGAAGACGATGAGTTTTCCGTGCCGGAGCAGCGGTTGTTGGGCGATACCACTTCGTCGAGGCTGGATGCGGGATTAACGTTGTCCAGACGCGGTAAAATCAGGTAGTGCGTGTTGGTGCCGGAAGTGACCCGCTGAATTTCAATCTCGAATTCCGCTTCGTGGCTGACACTGTTGCTGTTGTCTCCGGTATACGTATAGCGGATGTTGTCGAGAAACGCGGAATCCGGATAGAAGGCGTTGGTATCATCGTTGGAGAAGGACCAGGTGAGATAATAGATGTCATTGGAGGAGAGGGTGACGGTGTGGGTATCCCAGCCGTAGGTGTCATAGCCCTCGTAATAGAAGAAATCCTCATCATAAGAGGTTCCGTCGTCGTACGAGTAAAATTCGAAGGAATCGCCATCGCTCCCGAACAGGGCCCAATCGAAGGTGATAACTGCGGGACCCTGGACGATGGCTTCCAGATAAGAATATCCCCATTCACCGGCCGAGCTCTGCAACGAAGAGGAGCCCGCAGTATAGTCCGCAGAGGAAACGGCCCAGGGTTCATATTCGTCGGTATACCAAGTGAAGCCGGGGCATTCAACGGCGAGGTTAAATGGATCGGAGCAGGTGTTGCTACCGGGGGCTACAAACGCTGTAGAGTCATAACTGCTGACATCCGCCGATGCAGTCCAGCCGGTGAGTGGAGATCCGCCGCCGGTCATCGGCGTGGTGAAGGTGATGCCTGCAAAGCTGTTGGTCTGGTAGGCGAGATAAATATAGTTTGTGCCGGGCAGCACCGGAGACGGCGGGGTCCAGCTGTTGAAGGGGGCCGGAGCGGTGTAATAGTTTCCGGGTTCCGGCGGTTGTACCCCGTTATGCACCTGAATGTGGATTTCGGGAAACAGCGACGTGCCGGTCCATTCAATGAGCGGCTGATTGGTGGACACCGAGGTATAATCGGCCGGGTTGGTGACGGAGGTTTCGCCGAACATTCCTTCACTCAATCCGGAAATACTGACGGTGAACGTATATTCTTCCTCGGAGGGATCACCGACGTTGGTGGTGAGGGTCCATGGTCCGTCGGTAGATTCATCAATCACATCCGAATAGGTTTGGCTGCCGTAGCTGTAGTCATTCAGGCTTCCGGTGTTGCGATAGAACAGACCGTTCGGGGATTCGACCCGGTGATACGTCAGCGGTTCTTCACCGCCGTCCGCGTAAAAATTGATGTATGGATAAAGCGACCCTCCCGTGCGGTCGAGGTTGAACGTCATGCTGATTTCAGCAAAAGCGCTGCCGACTGAGAACATGGCAATGAGATAGGCCGCCGTTTGGCGGAGGCTGCAGAACAGCCGGAATGGATTGCGGTGGACGTACGCAGTCATAATTTTTTCTCCCTTTTGAATTGCTGCGGTTACTGCAGGGATACTTCTGCCAGAGAATTTGTGAAGTCAAGAAATATGAAAAATATGATTATTATATACGTGTTAATCGCGGGGCTTTCGTTTTTTCTGGGATCGGCAGTGTTGAAACGCTTTACTCTTTGTTGAGATATAAAAGAAGAGGTTGGAATGCTTTCACAGATCAATTCAGGTGCAGTGGTGGGAATCGAGGCTTTTCCGGTTGAGATCGAGGTGAATGCCGGGCACGGCGAACCGAAAGTGGTCATTGTCGGGCTTCCCGACGCCGCCGTGAAGGAGAGTTCGGACCGCGTCTGGACGGCATTGATCAACTCCGGGTTCCGCCCGCCGATGGGCCGCACCACCATCAACCTGGCCCCGGCCGATATGAAAAAGGAAGGCCCGAGTTTTGACCTTCCGATTGCGCTGGGCATTATTGCCGCCCTCGACGATCTGTCCCTCGATCTGCTTCCAAGGGTTGGAATCGTCGGCGAGCTGGCGCTCAGCGGCGCGGTGCGGAAAGTGCGCGGCGTGCTTCCGCTTACTCTGATGGCTAAAAAAGCCGGGCTCAAAGCCATTATGGTTCCGGCGGAAAATGCGGAGGAAGCGGCCGTCGTCGACGGCATCAAAGTGTTTCCGGTCAAAAACCTGCGCGAGGCCGCCGACTTTCTGAACCAGGACATCAAGCTGGACGCCTATCGTCTGGATATTCACTCCGTCTTTGAATCCAACAGCCGCTACGACGACGACTTCTCCGATGTGAAAGGGCAGGAGTCGGCCAAGCGCGCCCTCGAAGTAGCCGTGGCCGGTTCGCACAATATTCTGCTCATCGGTCCGCCGGGCACCGGAAAGAGTATGCTCGCCAAACGCATTCCCTCCATTCTGCCGAACATGACGCTGGAAGAGGCGCTGGAAACCACCAAGATTCATTCCATTTCCGGAACGATGAAATCGCACCAGGCGCTGGTGGCGACGCGCCCGTTCCATTCGCCGCACCATACCATTTCCGATGCCGGCCTGCTCGGCGGCGGAACCAACCCCATGCCCGGGGCCGTGAGCCTTGGTCATAACGGCGTGCTCTTTCTCGATGAGCTGCCGGAATTTCAGCGCAGTGTCCTCGAGGTGATGCGCCAGCCGCTCGAAGACGGCGAAGTCACCATTGCGCGCGCCGCCGCGAGCGTGACCTATCCCTGCCGCTTCATGCTCGTCGCCGCTATGAACCCGTGCCCGTGCGGTTATCAGACCGATCCGAAACGCGAGTGCCGCTGTTCGCCGACCCAGATCGCGCGCTACCGATCCAAAATCTCCGGGCCGCTGCTCGACCGCATCGATATCCACGTTGAAGTGCCGGCCATCTCCTACGACGAACTTTCAAAGCTTGGAAAAGGCGAGCCCTCTTCCAAGGTTCGGAAACGCGTCGTGGCCGCCCGCGAAATTCAGCAGGAGCGATATAAGGACCAGCCCGGCACGCACTGCAACGCCAACATGCGCAGCAAAACCCTGCATCAGGTCTGTCGAATGGAGGAAGACGCCGAGCAGATTCTCAAAACCGCCATGAGCGATCTCAACTTCAGTGCCCGCGCCTATGACCGGATTTTAAAAGTTGCCCGCACCATCGCCGACCTCGCCGCCGCCGAAACCATCCAGCCCAACCACATTTCGGAGGCCATTCAGTACCGCACCCTCGATCGGCAACTTTGGGTTTGATTTAAATCAGGAAAAATCGGCGGATCAGGAAAACTGCGCTGCCGAAGCAACCGACGAGTCCAAGTGTAGAGGGTTCCGGGATGGAAAATGTCGGTCCGGCCTCATAGGTCACCTGATCAATAATCATCGAGCCGGTGCCGGTGGGAGTCGGGCCGGAGCCGTCACCAATTACCATAAAGGATCCCTCGGAGGAGGCATAGGCCGCTCCGTGATAGAGTACGATACTTTCATCGAGCCGATAGGTCACGTTTCCATCCTTCAGCAAAAACTCAAACGTATGGAAGTCGCTGGTCATATCCAGTGCGTTGGTAACGTCGTTATAGGATCCGGCCAGGTCGGTGGCATAAGAAACCGTCGAGTGATTAAAGGTGAAACCGGCATACGATGAACCGTCTGCCAGATAGGCGGACCACGAGGTGGCTCCCGGTGCCAGTTTTGTTCTGACTTTCAGGTAATTGCCGGAGGCACTGTCCGCCAGAGACCAGTTTGTCGGGTGGCCGATTGAGTTTCCATTGCCGAACCAGATGCCGGCCGAAGGAGCGGTCGTCAATGTCAACTCGCCCCCATTCAGTGAATATCCTGTCCCGGCGAAAACAATGGAGGAAAACGGGTTTGCTAACGTATTGCTGTCGGGAAGGTCCGAGGCGTCATAATCGATCAAGAGTCCGCCCATGCTCTGACCGGCCGCTAAAACGGTAACCAACAGCCCCGTTAAAATTGCATTTCTTTGTTTCTTCATTATCCGCAACTCCTTGATTGATCGGGAGACGCTAGCAAATCGGCCTTCGTCCACAAGAAAAGAAGTTAAACTATTATCATAATATTCATGTATGAAGTTGGAGAGGAGCAATAGTGGGGGCAGGTGTCAGTCCTGTTATTTCAGTATTTCTGTAGTCATGCCAGTGCTCGTCACCGCCGAAATCATCCGGTCGCACCACATCTCTGAAGCCATTCAATACCGCACCCACGATGGGCAGTTGCGGGTTTGAAATGCAGGCGCGGTCCGAATGGATGTCATTCCAGAATGCCGATATGCCCCCGCGTTGTTCCCCGTTCGCCAAGCCGGATCATGAGGAGCACCATCGATAGTTTTACACCCGGATGCAGGATGACCTCGGAAAATTCCGCAACATTCGCGTCCTTGTGTGCGATGGATTCGCTGCGGGCCTCCACGGTTAGTGGAGCCAGCTCTTCGGCAAAGGCCCAGGCCGCATCGCGTGCTTTTCCCATGCTGAAATTCACGATGGCATTGTCCACACTGCCGAGAAAGCGGCTCAGTATGGCGAGAGGCGGCCAGATCTCGGCCAGCTCATTCTGCACCTGGTCGACGAGGCGGGCCAGTACGTCGTTGATTCTGCCGAAATCCGATTTGAGGCTGGGCAGCTGTTCGGGCGGAACCGTCTCTGCTGCGGCAATGCCGAGGTCGAGATTGATGTGTGCATTCATGCCCATCAGCAGATGCTGCAATACGATCGGCCGCCACCGAGAGGATAAAGCAAATGCGTGTTCCCACGATTGCGTGGGCGTTTGCCCGGTTAGCGAAGCATGGCAGGCCTGTATGTATCGATTTGCGAAGATGATATCGAGCCGCTCCATGCGCGGGCCGTCATCGAAAAATCCATCGATGATGCCCTGTTTAACATGAATGGTAACTTTACGGTACAGTGCGGCGAAGTAGCCGATACGTAAGTTTTGTTCCTTGGACCAGTCGATGATGAAGGTCAGTTGATCAATGACGCCTTCGATCGTTTTTGCGGGCGTTGCGATTGAATCGAGAAAACGTTGATCCGTCATTATGTCTTCCTCTCCTCATGAAACGTTGCGTGATGTTGCGGTCGCGATTCAGCAGGCGCCATATTAAGGAGGGAACTGTGCAGGACAAGGCGCAAATGGGGCGTGAAGTACGGAGCAGTCCGGTTTATCTGGATCTATAACGCCGCCGAAAACTTGGCGCAACGGCGATGCGCGGGCTGTTCCCGAACGGAAAGATGCGATTGGATTGGAACATATACACGCTCTGCCGTAAGATGCTCTCACAGGAGAGGGCGTTATGAAAAAAATATTCAATGCGGTCGTGGTGGTTGCTCTGGGCTGGTTCATCGGATCGCCCTATGTCACGGTTCATCAAATCAAAACCGCCATCGAAGAGGACAATGACGAGGCGCTTATGAGGCAGATTGATTTTCCTGCACTGCGGGAAAATTTCAAAGAGCAGCTGCAGGGCGCCTGGCAGAAAAAGATGGGCATTCCGCAAGAGAACAGATCGCTCGGGGGTTTGGTGGGGGCCGGTTTCGGCAACATCCTGATCGATACGATGGTGGATGAGTATGTCACGCCCTCCGCCCTGACTGAAATGATGCGCTGGAAGGCGGATGCCGGGTATCAGGTTCCGGGACGATCGCCGGACGCTGAGCACGAAACGGTTTTTGCCGATGCCCGGCTGAGGTATCAGGCCTGGGATACGTTCGCGATCATTTTACCCGGCGACGAAGGAGATGTGCTTAAACTGATCCTTCAACGCCGCGGGATCGGCTGGAAGCTGACCGGCATGGTCGTCCCCTCCGGCGTTTGGGATTAGCCGGCCTCGCCGTCGCCGAAATCATCCGGTTGCACCACATTCCCGAAGCCATCCAGTACCGCACGCTCGACCACCAGCTTTGGGTTTGATAACGAAATAACAGGACTGAGATCTGTTCCTTTGTGAACCACGAAATACACGGAAGGGAAAGACGGGCGGTTCATGGGGTAGGGCTGGTTCGCCGAACCCGCCGCACGGTGGATAAGTTTTCACCGCAGAGGTTTTTAGACAGGATTTACAGGATGGACGGGATCGTTATGTAGCTGCGATCCGTGATCGCGGAGCGGTGAAAAAGACGGTGCGGATCGGCGGGATCGCGGCTCCCTCCCTACAAAACTTGACCACCACGGAGAGCGCAGAGAAACGAAGTGAGGCAGGTGCGCGCGAGCAATGCGATGCATAATTTCCAGAGGAAATAATGAGTGAAGCGAATGTTTCACCGATTGCAGCGAAGCGGCAAACCCAAAATTTCCAATCATTGGAAAAATGCAGGCCACGTCCCCGACGTGGCGGGCGGTTAAAGTGTAGGAACGCTTCACTCCGCGGAGCGGGGAAAGCGTTGGTCTGCGGCAGGGGGATCGTTTTCCTCGTTTCACGAGGTGAAACGATACTACGCCTTCCAATGATTGGAACGGGTAGGGCGGGACAAGCCAGAGCGCTATGCGCAAAACCTCCAAACTCCTCTAACCCCTTTCCTTTACTTAAACCTAAACCCATATAGACTGTATGTCTATTTTTACTGTGCGTATGGGGCGTGCAACTGAGTGGGCGGATGATTAGAAAAATGCGTTCTGATCTTTTGGATAATATCTGAGGATATGACTATATATTACGGGACTGACCTCTTTTATTAAAACTTCCATAATACCCCTTAAATAATAAGAATCGGCAGTCTACGTTTCCTGCAAAGATGCTCGTAAAGGTGTAATGAAATTGCTTGAGGTTGCGTCGGTTTCCCGTTGAAAAAAAGATGGATTAAGTTAACTAATCATTATTTTGCGGAAAGAAAGGGCGGGACGAATGAATCGATCAAATTGGAGGGCGTTAGTGCGCGCAGGGGTTCTATTGGGGCTGTGGTTTGGTGTAAGCGTGCAAGGAGCATTGAACGCGCCGGAATTTGGTCTGGAGGAGCGGCTGAAACCGGTGGAGGTGGCGGTCAGGGTGTTGCATAAAAATCGCCCCGTAGCCGGAGTGATGGTTTCCGCATTTTCGACGCATGATCTGCTGTTTGCGGGGGGAAATGAACGATTGCGAACCAATGCCCGCGGTGAGGTTGCTCTGAAGCTGTATGGGGGAGAGTGGCTGATTCAGGCGGGTTCGAAGGGAGACGTGCGCGAGCCTTTGTTGCTCAGTAAACGTATTGTTGTGAAGGATGCCGGATTGAAGGTTGTTCTGAAGAGTGCGCGAGTTTTGTCGTGGAAGGTGATTTTGCCGGAAGGGGGATTTGTCCAGCGGAAGGGCGCTCAGTTGTCAATGCGGGATGGAACCTGTCCGTATCATTGGTGGTCTGTGAGCAGGCAGCGTCGGTCAGGTAAGATTTATGTAAGTCAGAATGTTGATTTGCAAGTAGACTATTTTGAAGAAGAGTTGGGGCGTTTCGTTGTTGCGCAGGCCGATTTTGATCAGCATTCCAGCGTTGTGATGCGTCCAGAGGTTCGCGTTTCAATGGCCGGGCTACCGGCCGGAACCCAACAAGCGACGGTTGCTTTTCGTGGGCGTACCTGTTCGGCGATCGAGCATCGGATACCAATGGAGCAGGGCAATGAACTCTATGCGACTGCGGGGTATTATGACATTGCTTTGGCCTACGATGTGGAGGGCGTCGGCCGTTATCATTTTTATCCGGAGCCGATGCCGGCGGGAGAAGCGTTGGCGATTGAGGCGACGGCGGCGCTGAGGCCTGAGGTGTATCAGCGGGCGGATCAAAAAAAGCGCCCTTACAACAAATATTTTTTTACAGCACAGGCCTTTTTGCGGAATCGGAATGGTTTTTTGTTACAGGATCTGGTGAACGGTAGGCGTAAACAGGCGCTGATTTCTAGCATGACGATTTTGGATGGCAAGCAGCCGTTTGCAGCGGCGACCGCGTTGAAGGCTGGCAAGTATCGCCAAGAAGCAAAGGTTGATTCCGCCATGGCAGAAAGGCTGCGTTATCGCTTGGAAAGCCCGGTCCCATTGGTGGATTGCGGTTTGATTAAGCCGTATGGCGACGTGCTCTATCAATCCGGTTTGTTTGATCTCTGGGCCCCGGATCGTTTTCCCAAACGAGCGGCAGCGCTGTTGAATTATGCGAATTATACGCAACCCTTCTATGAACCCTTTCGGTTGACCGGAGATGAAATTAGCAAAAAGAATCGCGGTAAACTACGGATTCATCCTTCATTTGAGGTTTTGGCCTATGGTTCGTATCACGGCGGAACGGCCTATTGGATGAGTTCTTTTTTGAAAGTGGTGAATGAGCATAACGTTGCGGAGGCTTTGGCCGTGGTGCATGAAATCCTGCATACCTATGGGTATGGGCACAATTATATGAGTCTGGGGCAAAATGAGCAGCGGCGGCGCTATTTTGAGGCGGCTGATCATGGCGCTTATTATACGGTTGTGAAAAAGGCCAGTGAGACGGCCTCCATATATGAATTTATGACAGGAAACCTTTCTGCGAAGGGGGGTGGGCTTCGCGTGTTTCTCCATCACATGTTTGGAGCGGAAACTTTTCTGAAGCATTCACACTGGACGAAGCGGTATGGCAAAACGCTGGCGGAGGCGGGTATCGAAGGGGAATTGGCGCGTTGTGTCATTTATAGCGCTTTAACCGACATCGATTTGACGCCTTGGTATAAAGCCGCCGGGTTTGAAATCGATTCAGATCGATTTTTGGCCGGGGTGAAGCTATTGGAATAATGATGTGCCATCCGCGCGTAGGAACCGGGGACGGATTGAGACAGCGTAATGATGACTTTCATGTTTTTTTATGCTGTTCGACTTCGAAATTCCAGGGGTCAGAGTACCAGCGTGAGTCGAAGGGGTCGGTCCGATATTATAATATTCTGGGTTTGAGCGCCCTGTAAATGATTCCAAGGGTTGGAACATTTGTGCCTCTTTTTCCCTAGGTGGTTTGGCCGTTCCACCGTCCGCCCCATCAGGGACGTGGCCTACATTTTTCCAATGATTGGAAATTTCCATCCGCCTTCGCAAAGCTATGGCGTGACAGGAAGGTTGGAACTCCATGTCCTCTGTGGTGAAAAAAAACCATCCACCGTGCGGCGCGCTGGGACAGCGAGCCCTACCCAATTGATATCCCGTTCATCCTGTAATCCTGTCTAAAAAATAACTTTGCGTCCTTTTGTGGCTAATCTCCTGTGCACGTGCGGCAGGTTCGGCGGTTCCCTGGTGCCACTCAGCTTATTCAACTGAGGAGCTTTTTGCTTTCCCCTTTTTCCAACGAGAAATGGCCTCAATTCTCGAAAGGGGAAAATCTCAAATTTTGTGGGGCCAAACCTACAAGCGCGTGGGGCCATGAAGCCCTTTTATAGATTTTTATTCATGCGTTAGGTTAGGTGGCATCTTTTAGATGAAGGTTTTGTGTACAGGTGTTGGAGGATGTTAGATGAAAATGCGTTGGGCGGGGTATTGGTTGTGTGTGGTGCTGGGATGGACCTGTGTGTTGGGGGTGCCAGCGAAAACGGATCGCCCGAATATGGTCATTGTTATGGGGGATGATGTCAGTTGGACGGCGTTTGGATGCACGGAGACGCCTTATGCGGCGCATACACCGCATATTGATACGTTGGCTTCTCAGGGCATGCGGTTTTCGAACTTTTTCTGTGCGGTGGCTACGTGTACGCCGGTGCGGACGGAACTCTATACGGGGCTTTTGCCGCCTCATAGTGGGGTTTATGCCAATGGCTGTCCGTTAAAGCCAGGAACGGAACACATGGTTCAGTATTTAAAGGCGCTGGGCTATCGAGTGGGGTTGACGGGAAAACATCATTTTGACCGTATTGATGACTTTGAGCGTATTGAGGGGTTTGAGGTTGATTGCGTGAAGCCGGATCCAAATTGGAATATGGAGGGGGTTACCTCCTTTGTGAAGGATGCGCAGCGCAAGGGGCAAAACTTTTGCCTCGTCATTGCCTCCATTCATCCGCATGCGGTGTTAGTGGATGGGGATCCTTCGCGGTATCCGCCGGAAGAGATTGTGTTGCCGCCTCATTTTGTGGATACGCCCGCCACGCGGACGATGTTGTCGAAGCAGATGGCGGAAATTACGGAATTGGATCGGCAAGTGGGCGCAACGATGGCGCTGTTGGAAGAAGAAGGGCTTGCAGGCGATACGCTCATGCTGTTTTTAAGTGAACAAGGAAACGCGATGGCGCGTGGAAAGTGGTCGATTCATGATTGGGGTAATCGGGCGGTGTGTATTGCGCGTTGGCCGGGGCATATTGAAGCGGGGTCTTGTACGGATGCCATTGCTCAATATTGCGATATTGTACCGACCTTTATTGATGTGGCCGGGGGTGCGCCGCTGGACCATTTGGATGGGAAAAGTTTGTTGAAGGTGTTGGAAGGAAAGACGAAGACGCATCGGAAACAAGCCTATCTCAGCTATGGGAAAGCGCAGCACTATCAGCGCGGGGTGGTTGATCAACGGTACAAATTGATTTGGACGATGGATCCGTCAATTCCGTATGCGTCCTCCGCAGTGGTGACGCCGAAGAATAATCAGAAATGGTATGCAAAAGCCTGGCGCGAATGGGAAGCGCAGGCAGCGGTAAATGAACAGGCGAAGGCGCAGGTGGAACGCTGTTTAACCTATGAAGAATTTATGCTGTTTGATGTGCAGGCAGATCCTTTTGAGCTGACGAATTTAGCTGATAATCCCGAAAATGCGGGGCTGGTGAAGCGCATGCATGAGCAGTTGTTGGCACAGATGAAGCAGTTGGGTGACGATGTGAGTCAACCGATTGTGAAAAAGAAGCGCCGTAAGGGGCGCGGCCATTGATCTGATGGTAGGAGATGACGCGGTTAGCGGAGTGTTGAATTTTGGGATTTATCTTTTTTCATCCGAATGGAATTGTTTGGGTGCGGGTTTGGCCCCGCAATCGCCTTGTACTTCAAGGTTCTGAAATCCGGATTTCGAGTGGAAGCGTGCCGACTCGGAGCCACTCGAAAGGGTTGGTCCTCGCGAAAGGGTCGGTCCTCGGATTTAAGTATCGCTGAAAGGTAAGCGGAAAACGTGTGTGCGGTCGGCACGCGAAGCGAGTCTTTCAAAAGGGATGGTCCGTGAATTCAGGAATTTGTGACACTCGGAGAGCAGGTGTCAGTCCTGAATGGCACTTCCTTAAGCATAACTGCCACCCATTCATGGAGCAGGCGAGCCGCCTGCGGTACGACTGCTGTATCGCCCGCATCTTACGAGCTCCGAAACCGCCGGAATGGCGGCGGCACAAGTTGTATCGCAGGCGGCTCGCCTGCTACGTGCCGTCGAAAGGGTAAGTCCCGTAATCTAGTAAAAAGGGGGCGGTCCGATATTATAATAATCCATCAAAAAAATGCCTGAGCAATTAGCATCAGCATTTTTCAGGTCTGAATTTTTCCGATGCTTGGAACTGCCGTCGTCTTGTTTTCCAGGGATTGGAAAAGCCTCCTGTTCCTCCGCGCTCTCCAGCGCAGCGGGTGGTGAAATATCGTTCTGCAGTCCCTTCCCCCGCGCCCCCATCCCTACCGTTGGCAAAGTGATCCGCTTAGAAAGAGGGTCAGTCAGCAGGTGTCGGTCCTATTATTTCAGTGTTTCTGCAGTCATACCTGGGCTCGTCACCGCCGAAATCATCCGGTTGCACCACATTTCCGAAGCCATTCAATACCGCATCCTCGATCGTCAGCTTTGGGTTTGATAACGAAATAACAGGACTGAGATCTGTTCCTTTGTAAACCACGGAATACACGAAATACACGGAAGGGAAAGACGGGCGTTCATGGGGTAGGGCTGGTTCGCCGAACCCGCCGCCCCGTTCGTCGGGGAGCCCTGGCCGCCTGAGCCCGCACGGTTGTTTGAGGGAATCCTTTCCACTCGTGCCTGAATTATAAAACGACCTGCGTTCAGACTGGGTTGGTTTAGTTCGATCTATAACGAAAGTTGGAAAAATGCAAAGATTGGATTGGGGGATTTTTTGTCTTTACTCAAAGGGGCTTAATGGTGGTTCGCTTGTATCCTCTATATTTCCCATTCCTGCGGGAGCTTAATAATTTCTTGCTTCGCAAAAGCATTGTGCCCCCTAGGATAATAAGGACGGTTGAGGATGGTTCGGGAATCACAGCCACAAAAGCTTCTGCATTCCCATTATGTGTACCATAACCAATAATAGTTTTTCCGTCATCAGAGACCCCGTGGGCTCCCAAATCAGTCCATCCACTCATATCGATCTCGTTCTCTTCGAGAATTGCAATAAGAGATTGCATACCATTTTCTTCATTCCACACAAAAGGAACATAACCATCGGGTGTTAAGCATTGTCCAACCACAGTAGCCCCATCACCAGAGACTCCATAGGCATGAGAGATAAAAGAGCCGCCAGCCACATACCCTAAAGCCTCCATCCCGCCAGATTCAGTCCAGCGAAAAGGTTGCCATCCTCTGTCTGAGGCACTCATGCCCACAATGACTGAACCATCATCAGAAACTGCATAAGCACGACTAATTCCATTACCCCCTAAACTCCCCAGACTTACCATGCCCTCGGATTCCGTCCATCTAAATGCCTCATGACCATGTTCTGCGGTACCATAGCCAACCAGCGTCAGACCGTCGCCGGATACCCCTTCAGCATGGCTCTCGAAGCCTCCTCCATCTAAATCACCAAGAGTCAACATTCCTTCAGTTTCTGTCCATCTGAATGCTTCTATTCCATTACCAGACCGGCCATGTCCGGCAACAGTTTGAAGGTTGTCAGAAATTCCCTTGGCAGTGCTTCCATATTCGCCCCCGGTCACATCGCCTAGACCCTGCATGCCTGTCGGTTCACTCCAACGAAATGCTTCGGCACCGAAATCATTTACTCCATATCCAACAACAGCAGTACCATCTGAAGATATCCCGTAGGCAGAGCTATTAAAGCTTCCGCCAGACAAATCACCGAGGCCAATCATTCCTCCAGTGCGGGTCCAAATAAACGCCTCATTTCCCCCTGCTGAACTGCTGGTTCCAATTACAGTAGATCCATCACCAGAGACTCCATAAGCACGGCTTTGAAATATGCCTCCATCTAGATCGCCCAATCCTGTAAAGCTTATTTCTGATTTACAAACGTGCGTCATAGCAACGAGGTTTAATGAGATTAGAATTGTGAGATGAGTTTTCATGATCATATTTTTTTCAGCGAACGTTATGGGTGAGCCGCGATTGCCTGACTCAACGGGCGTTTTCACCGTAGGCTCCACCTGTGGTTGAAATTAACTTTTATTCAGGTGTTGTTTCTTGATCTCCAAAACCGAAATTGTCACTCCAAAAAGAAGATGAAGCCATTTCCTGCATTACAGCAGAATTGTAATTTAATTCTTTGTCTCCGAACGACAAGTTGCCATCCGATATTGAAACTGGGCTGATGAGTTTCATTGTGTCCGTTTGTTCATCGTCGGTTGAGAAGTCTATTTGTAAAAATAATGAATGATCCGAATATGCAAACTCACCAAACGATACGATATTCACATCGGAAACAATTTGATTGATAAATCTTCCGTCAGAAAAAAATGACCATCTTTCTGTTCCTGGGTTTGGAAAATCACCAAATTCGTAAACCCCAAACATACTTGAATTATCACTGTTGCTTCCTAAGGCAGTAACTCGGTAATAACGTTTGGATGAGTTTTTTGTGCTATTAAACGCTGAGATATTTGTTGTGTCGCAAATAATCGGATCTCCAAGATTAAACCAAAGATCTTCTGTTAAATTTGTGCAATACTGAACTTGGTAGACATATCCAGTGTTGGCTCCCCAAGAAAGCTCTACTGATTGATTTATTGACAGATTGTCTGACGAAAATGCCCAAAGAGGCAGCATAAGAAAAATCTGGTGTAGTTTCTGTTTCATCTTTTTATCTATTCCAACGTTAAGGTTGACCTGCCGTGCACATAAACTTTGATCGAATCAACGGGCGTTGTCCAAGTAGGATCCATGAGCTGGTTCGACCATTTTTTATTCTATGGGTATTTCATTCCCAAATGAATCTTCCAATTTCTGTAACGACATCTCTTTATCGAAAATCATTGTGAATGTGCCATCAAAGGTTTGAGAGAATCGACCACCTGAATATCCAGTTGTTGAGAGGTGATAATCTCGCAATCTGGAAAGTGTGCTGAAATGAAAAATGATCTGCTCATCTGTTTCTTCAATTTCATAAATGTAGTAGTTCGTTGGGATATATTTAGCAATTTGGGGAGAAGCGTGTTTTATCAATGATTCTTGTGCTTCAGTGAATTGTGGAATTGGATAACTGAACTCAATTTTGGAGTTAACAACAAAGACATCCTTCATAATCAACCATTGAAAAATATTGGCTACCACCGATACCACAAGAAGTGCTGTTAATATTTTATATTTGAGAGTCATATTTAATTAGTCGAACAGTGTATTATATCGACTCGTTAGTTTTAGTGCGTATCTCTACCCTTTATATCCCACTGTCGGCCCGCGCGTCTATGCAATCTTTTCTTTTGTATATAAGAATGACTGATTAGGAGATTATGCGTCGAATGGCTTGCGCGACGGTGGAAAAGGTAAAGGTGTCGGTCCTGAATGGCACTAAGAGAGAGCAGGTGTCAGTCCTGAATGGCACTTCCTTAAGCATAACTGCCACCCATTCATGGAGCAGGCGAGCCGCCTGCGGTACGACTGCTGTATCGCCCGCATCTTACGATGCTCCGAAGCCGCCGGAATGGCGGCGGCACAAGTTGTATCGCAGGCGGCTCGCCTGCTACGTGCCGTCGAAAGGGTAAGTCCCGTAATCTAGTAAAAAGGGGGCGGTCCGCTGGTATAAAAATCCATCAAAAAAATGCCTGAGAAATTAGAATCGGCATTTTTCAGGTCTGAATTTTTCCGATGTTTGGAACTTCCGTCGTCTTGTTTTCCAGGGATTGGAAAAACCTCCTGTTCCTCCGCGCTCTCCAGCGCAGCGGGTGGTGAAATATCGTTCTGCAGTCCCTTCCCCCGCGCCCCCATCCCTACCGTTGGCAAAGTGATCCGCTTAGAAAGAGGGTCAGTCGGATCACAGTTCCTCGCTGAATATTTTCTCCGTAATCTTCCAAAATTTTCCCTGCTTACGAGCGATCACAAAAGAAGGCATACGGAGTTGGGATTGGATTTGCAGGACATCGCTCACCGAGCTGATATTGAGCTTTAATTCTGGCCTTCTCAGGTGCGATCTCAAAAAGTTGATCGAAAATTTCTTAAGGCTCGTTGGATTGTTGAGGTAGTGCATTTCAGTGAGGGCATTTGCGTCGTAATCGTAATACTTTACCTGAAGGTAAGGATTCCCGTTTTTATCAACGCGCTCAAGCATCTCAAATGAATCCGGAGCGAGCACATGGGCGCCTTTCGAAAGTTTGGCCTGTTTGAGTTTGTCGTCCGGATCGATCAGCACACTGCCGCAGCGGCAGCAATCACGAGCGGTGATGTCATTTTGAGCGGAACATTGGGGGCAGATCTTAAAACGGAAAAGATAGCCGCACGGCGTAAACTCGAAGGTCTGTGGATGGGTCTTCCCCCCGCGGCACTTCCGGCCGAAGTGTTCCAGCAGCGTTCCGTCATCGTCGACGATCCCCCAGAAGTCATTCACAAAGCCGCATTCGGGGCAGGGCACTTTGACCGGGACCGATTCGGATGCCGGCTTTTTATCGCCAATCTCCGGGCTGAAAATGCTATGTCCCATCCCGGTGTAATCCAACACCAGACAATCCTTTTTATCGGGTTCCAAACGCAAACCGCGGCCGATGATCTGCTGATACAGGCTAATCGAATCCGTTGGGCGCAGGATCGCGATCACATCGACATGCGCTGCGTCGAACCCGGTCGTTAACACGGATACGTTCACTAAATAGGTAAACGCTTTCTGCTTAAAATCATGAACGATCTGATCGCGCTCGCTCAGCTCGGTGGTGCCCAGGACCAGCCGGGCCTGCCCCTCCGGAAGATGTTCCATGATCTCCTTCGCATGTTTTACGGTGGAGCTGAAAATCATCACCCCCTGCCGCTGGTCGCTCTCCGTAATATCAATGATGTTTTTGATGATCAGGGGCGTGAGCCGCCGTTGCCGGTTCAGCACGTTCTCCAGTTGAGCCATCGTGTACGATTGGCCGTTTTCGGTCAGCTCGGAGAAGTCGTACGATGTGACCGGAATATCGACCTTTACAGGGGGCGTCAGGTATTTATTCCGGATCATATACTTCAGGGGCAGATCGAAGATGCAGTGCTTAAAGAAGCGACGCTGCTGCGTCTTAACCTCCCCGCGCAGCGCGTAATTATAGATCCAGCCGAGTCCTAAGCGATACGGGGTCGCCGTCAGGCCCAGGATACAAATGTGCTTATTGTTCCGTTTGAGCTGTTGGATGACTTTTCCGTATTGACTGTCCGGTTCCAGGCCGACGCGGTGACATTCGTCGATCACGAGTAACGTGAAATTACTGAAAAAGGCATCATCGGCCTTCGCGACCGACTGAATGCTGCCGAAGATAACCTTCTGCGTGCTATCCTTCTGATTCAATCCCGCCGAATAGATCCCGGCCTGCAGGCCATAGCTTTCATATTTTAAATGGTTTTGCTCTACCAGCTCTTTGACATGCGCGAGCACCAAGACGCGGCCTTTGGCTATTTTAGCCAATTCCGCAATCACCAGACTTTTGCCGGCCCCCGTGGGCAAAACGATCACCGCAGGGCTTCGTCGCTTTCTGAAGTAAGCGAGGGTGCGATCAACGGATTCCTGTTGGTATGGTCTGAGTTTATACATAGCGCGCACAAGCTATTTGAAGCGCGCCGCACATGGCTACTCAATTCGCACGCGAGTCTTGTTGGGCCTAAAAAGGGCGAAATCCGGATGGGAAATTTTTGAACCACTGAATACACGAAATACGCGGAAGGGAAAGACGCGGTTCATGGGGTAGGGCGGGTTCGCCGAACCCGCCGCTCGGTGGATAAGGCTTTTTCACGGCGGGGGACCCAGAGGAACACGGAGGAGGGATTCTGTGTTCTCCGAGTCCTCCAGCGGAGCGGATGGTAAAAATATACCGGGAGGTTTTAGCAAGTGGTGTCAGTTCTGAATGGCGCTAAGTTAAGTGTAAGTTTTCCTCTTTACAGGGCAGGCCGGCGGCCTGCGATACAAACCAGTACCGCATCCTCGATCGGCAGCTTTGGGTTCGATATGGAATAAAGCTCACCCGGCGGTTGAGCTGAAATAGTGCTCGATTTCCTCCTCGGCCCGGTCGCCGAAGAGGATGTTTGCGGTTTCGGCGAGGGCGGGGTGGCAGCGGAGTGCGGCGCGGTGCTCGGTAAGAGCAAGGTGGGTACGGCGGCGCAGGAAGTCTTCAAGGTGAACCACCATTTCCTGTTCGGCCATGAGATGCAGTTCGGCCCGGGTGATGCCGGCCAGCAGTTTTTCGAGCATCTTCGGATCGCGTTTAATTTTTTCCAATACCTGGAACCCGGTTTTTCCATGGCGCCGCCAGATGCGGTCGAGCTGATTGCCGGTGAGCCCGAGTTTTTTTCCGTCGGTTTCAAATTTACGATGTTTTTCGGCGGAGGGCTCGCCGTACCATTTTTCCAGGGATTGGAATCCGGTGAGTCCGAAGGAGGTGATGAGTTCGGCGGCTTCGTTGCCGATGTTGATGCAGTCGGTCAGTTTTCCGCCGTAGATGCTGAACATATTTTTATCCGGCTGGACATCAATTTCATGTTTGCGGGAGAGAGACGTCCATTCGCCCTCGGTTACAGCATCCTCTTTATGCACCACAAGCGGTCGGACACCGCAGCGTCTGGCGATGACGTTTTCCTGAGTGAGCGGCTGTTTGAGCTGCAGCAGGCGGTTGGCATTATCGAGCAGAAATTGAACATCGTCGTCGGTGGAATCAGCGTTCTCGGTATCGGTTCGGGTATCGGTGGTACCGATGCAGGTGCGGTTGCCCATGGGAATCATGAAAAAGAGCCGGCCGTCGGAGGCGAAGAAGGTGAGGACATGCCGGGTCCGGGCGATGCGGGGAACGATGATGTGAACGCCTTTTGAAAAGATGTGGCGGAAATCGCTGATTATGTTCAGCATTGTATTGATGCGGTCGACGTAGGGGCCGGCCGCATTGATCAGGGTCCGGCTTTTAATGCGGAACGTGTCGCCGGAAACGCGGTCGCGCACTTTGCATTCCCAGAGGCCGTTTTTCCACTGTCCGGAAATCAGCTCTGCATAGTTGATGGCATTTCCGCCTTTCCGCAGCACGCGGCGGATAAAACTGAAGGTGAAGCGGGCGTCGTTTTCCACGAAATAGGCATCGGAGTATTCAATGCCGCCGGCGAGTGATTCGGTGTTGACCATGGGGGCTTCTTTCCGAATGGCGGAGACGGAGAGCAGGCGTGGGGCTTTGGTGCGGCAGCCGCCCATGAACCAGTAGAGCAGGGTGCCGCAATAGATCAGAAAACGCGGTTTTCGGAAGCCTTTCTGCATGCTGGTGAAAAAGCGGATTTCGCGGACCTGGCCGGGATAGGAATCCATGAGGTGGTTGCGACTGGAGCAGAGTTTCTGAACAAGGCTGAATTCATAATTTTCAAGATATTTGATACCGCCCCAGGCGAGGTTGGAACTTTCCTGCGAGGTGCAGGAGGCGAAGTCGCCTTTGTCGATGACTGTAACTTTCAGGCCCTTCGCGGCGAGGGCAGCGGCGGAGACGGCACCGTTGATGCCGCCGCCGATCACGAGGCTGTCCTGCGTGTCGTTGCGTGCGCGGTCGAGACAGGTTGTACGGAGAGGGTTCATGGTTTTGGAGATGGAAGGGTTGAAAGGTTTAAGGGACAGGGGGGAACTCTTTCTTTATTGAACGCTGAAACTGTTTAACGGTCATCGAGATGCACGTTCACGTTGCGGAGTTTGAGAATATCGTAGGCATAGATTTCGCGGACAAAAACGATGAGGCAGGCGAGGATGGGTACGGCGAGGACGAGACCGAGGGCGCCGAGTGCCATGGTGATGAGGAGCTGGAAGATCATGAGGTAGCCGGCGGGAATATTGAGCTGCGCTTTGACGACCTGCGGCGTGATGATGTTGCTTTCGGTAAACTGGATGGCGAGATAGACCGGAATGTAGAGCAGCAGTTTTGCGGGGTCGGAATAGGCCAGGGTGAAAATAGTGATCGGAAGGATCGGCAGTACGGCGCCGATGTTTGGGATAAAGGTGGCGAAGCCGGCGAAGAGGGCAACGACCATGGCGTTGGGCATGCGCAGGATCAGGCCGAGGATGATATAGACCAGTAAGACGATCACGGTGACGGAGAAGAGCTGGGCGTTGAGCCATTTGGTGAGGGTGGTGCCCAGAATGCGGATAATGTCTTTGGCGCGGGGATGCTGTCGGGCGGGAATGAGGTAGAGCAGGGCTTTGATGTAACTCTGCGGTTCGAGCAGAAAGAATACGGCGATAAACAGCACAAGGCCGAGATTGACGAGAATCCCGGCAACGATCCCGATGCCGCCGAGCAGATCCGGCGCAATCGCCATGCCTGATTTTACGAGCCAGTTGAACATTTCGTGAATGGAGTCGGCATCGATCGGTGCATGGGTATCGGCTGCGGGAATTTCCGGAAGGAAGGTCTGTACGGCCGGGGTGTTGGTCCAGAAATTTTCATACGCTGTTTTGGCACTTTCGGCGGCGGCGGGAAGATCCTGCACAATGTCGGCGACGCCTTTTCCAAGGGTTGGAATAATCCAGAGCGACAGCAGGGTGATGGCGGTGAAGCTGAACGCGACCGAAAGCGTCAGCGCCAGGCCGCGTTTTATCCCTTTTTTCTGCAGGAGCTGCATCGGCTGGGCCATGGCGATGGCAATGACAACGGAGGCGAAGGCCAGAACGAGAATATTGCGGGTGGACCACAGTGTAAAAAGCAGAACCGCCAGCAACAGCGTAACCGTAACCCGTTTGATATACTCTCCCGTTCCCATTCTTCTCCCTTTCGTCAACCGGTGTGAATGGTTGAACTTTAATGGATAACCGGCTTCCCGACAATTTCTCCGGGAACTTTTCTGAAACCTTTGCAACGATGAATCCGGCGAGCGGCGTATCCATGCTGTCTGTACTGTTGCGGAATTCGGGATGCTGCTGAGTCTTGAATAGATTTCCGGCCGGGCGGCAGCCCGGCCGGATGCTGGGATTACAGGGTGTTTCGGATGGCCTGTGCGGCATTCACCATATTTTTCAGCGCCTGCCGGGTTTCGGTCCATCCCCGGGTTTTCAGTCCGCAGTCGGGATTGATCCAAAGCTGTTCTTTGGGAATAACCTTCAGGGCCTTTTGGATCAGCCCGCAGATTTCTGCCACGGTCGGCACCCGCGGGGAATGGATGTCCCAGACGCCGGGGCCGATGTCGTTCGGATAGTCAAACTGCTCAAAAGCCTGCAGCAGCTCCATATCGCTTCGACTGGCTTCAATGCTGATGACATCGGCGTCCATTTCCGCAATCGCATGCAGGATGGCGTTGAATTCGCTGTAGCACATGTGGGTGTGAATCTGCGTTTTGTCGCTTACGCCGGAGGTGGCCAGACGGAAACTTTCAATGGCCCAGTTCAGATAGTCGGCCTGTTCGTCTTTCCGGATAGGAAGTCCTTCGCGGAGGGCGGCTTCATCAATCTGAATGATGCCGATGCCGGCTTTTTCCAGGTCCTGCACTTCGTCGCGGATGGCCAGCGCAATTTGACGGCAGACCGTTTTTCGGGGCAGATCATCGCGGACAAAGCTCCAGCACAGAATGGTCACCGGTCCGGTGAGCATGCCTTTCATGGGTTTGTCGGTCTGGCTCTGAGCATAGGTGATCCAGTCTACGGTCATGGGACCGGACCGCGAAATGTCGCCGTAGATGATGGGCGGTTTAACGCAACGGCTGCCGTAGCTTTGCACCCAGCCGTATTGTGAAAAGCAGAAGCCGTTGAGCTGCTGGCCGAAATATTCCACCATGTCGTTCCGCTCCGGTTCACCATGAACCAGCACATCGAGTCCAGCCTGTTCCTGCTCCTGTATAACGGAATGAATTTCCTGCTGCATGGCGCGGGTATAGGTTTTTTCATCGCACAGCCCCTCGCGGAAGGCTTTCCGGATTTTACGGATTTCCCGGGTCTGGGGGAAAGAACCGATCGTTGTGGTTGGAAGCGGCGGGAGGTTCAGCTGCTGTTGCTGGCATTTTTTGCGCTCGGCAAAGGGCCGGTTTCGCCGGCACATTCCGGCATCCGCCTGTTCCGTACGGTTCCGCACGGCCGGGTCCACAGCCAGCAGACTTGTTCTCCGGTTTTTAATGGAGGCGACATTTTCAGCCAGCCGCTGTTCCTCATGGAAGCCCTGTGCGATTTGGGCAATGGTTTTCACTTCGGTACATTTTTCCACGGCGAACGCCATCCAGTCTTTCAGTTCCGGGGGCAGGGCGTTTTCCGCTTCGAGCGATACCGGGGCGTGGAGCAACGAGCAGGAAGTGCCGATCCAGAGCTGGTCTGTTTCTCTTTTCTGTTTGGCTTTTTCGACGGTTTTCAGCAGCGTGGAAAAATCCGATTTCCAGATATTCCGGCCGTCAATCAGGCCGAGAGAAAGCATTTTATGACGCGGCCATTTTTCGAGTACTGCGTCCAGTTGTTCCGGTGCGCGTACCAGATCAATATGGAGGATATCCACCGGCAGCCGTGCGGTTAGTTCGAGGTTTTCTTTCAATCCGCCGAAATAGGTGCCGAGGAGCAGCCTGCTGTGTTTCGCCCGGTCTCGCAGTTGCGCATAAACCTGTTCCGCCCGGTCCCGGATTTCGTCCGGAAGATCGGTGCAGAAAATCGGTTCATCCAGTTGAATACAATCGGCGTGCTCGGAGAGTTCTTCCAGCAGCTCGCCGTAAACTTCAACGATGGACTCCAGAACATCCCATTTGTTGACGCCCTTCTGCGCTTTAGCCAGCGCCAGATAGGTCAGTGGCCCAACCATGGTCGGTTTGGGGTTGAAACCGGCCTGCAGTGCGTCCGTTGTTTCTTGCAGCAGGATGTCAGACGAATAATGAAACGTCATGTCCGGTTCAATTTCAGGGACGATATAATGATAATTGGTATCAAACCATTTGGTCATCTCCATGGCCGCAATGCCGGCTTCGGCATTGCCGCGGGCCATATCGAAATAGGTGTTCAGCGTGAATTTTCCGGAGCTTCGAAACCGAGCGGGTACGGCACCGAGGACGACGCTCATGTCCAGCACGTGGTCATAAAGCGAAAAATCGCCGACGCTGACATAATCCAGACCGGCCTTTTTCTGCAGGGTCCAGTTCCGGAGCCTGATGGCTGCGGCCTGCTGCTGCAGTTCGGTTTCTGTGCAGGTTTTCCGCCAGTAGGCTTCGAGGGCGAATTTGAGTTCTCTTTGGCTTCCAATTCGCGGAAAGCCGAGGATATGACTTTTCATGTTTTCTCCTGTTGATGTTCCGGAAGGGTTCATTCCCGTCCGGGTTGGTCGAACAATGGTCGTCTTCTGGCTTCCGGCTTCTCTCCGACTCCCTTCCGGGCGATGCCCGTGGATGTGTGTCGGTGATCCGGTTACAGCGGCGCGTCCGCGACGGATTTTCACCGTCTTCCGTTACCAATATTCGTATATCCGGATAAACAGATATAATGAATGGCTGTAAATTTCAACCGTGAACATGCTGTTATTATTTGGACGGTGGCCCAGGTTTTTCACACCGGGAAGGTCGGAAAATACAAAAACCTAATTAAGTATTGATAGACGCATTTGCGTACAATATCTTGTGTTACTCAAGTAGATTTTGGGCATATGTGGTATTTATAAATACATAATTGTGATTTTAAAAAGTTCATTTTCCGGGAGTTGAACCGGATAAGTCAGTCATTATCAGGAAGTTTTAAAAGGCGGTCGGCATGAGCGGAGATTTGTTGGTTATTAAGCGGAGCGGTGAAAAAGCGCCGCTTGATCTGGAGAAGATACACAAAGTAATTACGTGGGCGGCGGAAGGGCTGGACAACGTGTCGGTTTCGCAGGTGGAGCTTAAATCGCAGATCCACATGTTTGATGGAATCAAAACCGAGGACATCCACGAAACGATCATTAAAGCGGCGGCGGATCTGATCTCGGAAGAGACGCCGGATTATCAGTATCTGGCGGCGCGTCTGGCGGTGTTCCATCTGCGCAAAAAAGCGTATGGCCGTTTCACCCCGCCGGCGTTGTTTGAGCATGTTTCAAAAATGGTGAAGGCCGGGCGGTACGACCCGCACCTGCTGAAGGATTATTCGAAGCAGGAGCTCGATGCCATGGATAAGTTTATCGACCATGACCGCGATCTGACCTTCAGCTATGCCGCTGTAAAACAGCTGGAAGGAAAATATCTCGTGCAGGACCGGGTGACCGGCCGGATTTATGAAAGTGCGCAGTTTCTTTATGTGCTCGTGGCCGCCTGCCTGTTTGCGCATTATCCGAAAGAAACGCGTCTGGATTACATCAAGCGTTTTTACGATGCCGTTTCCACCTTTAAGATTTCGCTGCCGACCCCGATCATGGCGGGCATCCGCACACCGACGCGCCAGTTTTCGTCCTGCGTGCTGATTGAATGCGGCGACAGCCTGGATTCGGTGAATGCCACCTCCAGCGCCATCATTAAATATGTCAGCCAGCGTGCGGGCATCGGGATCAACGCCGGTCGTATCCGTGCGCTGGGCAGCCCGATCCGGAACGGCGAAGCGTTTCATACCGGCTGTATTCCGTTTTTCAAACATTTCCAGACGGCGGTGAAAAGCTGTTCGCAGGGCGGGGTGCGCGGCGGGGCCGCGACGCTCTATTATCCGCTCTGGCATCTGGAAGTTGAAGATCTGCTGGTGCTTAAAAATAATCGCGGGGTGGAGGAAAACCGGGTGCGTCACCTCGACTACGGCGTGCAGTTCAACAAGCTGATGTATCAGCGCATGCTGAAGGATGAGCACATCACCCTGTTCAGTCCCGGGGATGCGCCCGGTCTTTATGATGCCTTTTTCCAGGATCAGGAAGAGTTTGAGCGGCTCTATCTCAAATACGAAGCCGATGAATCCATTCGCAGGAAAACGGTACGGGCGCTCGAATTATTCACCGTTTTTGCGCAGGAACGTGCGAGCACCGGCCGCATCTACCTGCAGAATGTCGACCACTGCAATACGCACAGCCCGTTCGATCCCGCCGTGGCGCCGGTGCGGCAGAGCAACCTGTGTCTGGAAATTGCGCTGCCGACCAAACCGCTGAACGATGTGAACGATGAAGAGGGCGAAATTGCGCTCTGCACGCTTTCGGCCATCAACCTCGGGGCGCTGGAATCGCTGGATGATCTGGAGGAGCTTTCGGATCTGGCGGTGCGGGCGCTCGACAACCTGCTCGATTATCAGGGCTATCCGCTGCCGGCCGCTCAAAAGGCCTCCCTGGGCCGCCGCACGCTGGGTGTCGGCGTGATCAACTATGCGTACTATCTCGCGAAAAACGGGGTGCGTTATTCCGACGGCTCGGCGAAGGGGCTGACGCACCGGACGTTTGAGGCACTGCAGTATTATCTGCTTAAGGCATCGAACGGACTGGCGAAAGAGTTCGGGCCGTGTCCCCTGTTTGGAGAAACCACCTATGCAAAAGGGATTCTTCCGACGGATACGTATAAGAAAAATCTGGATGATATCTGCGATGAACCGCTGCATTTGGATTGGGAGGCGCTGCGGAAGGATATGGTGGAGCACGGGCTGCGCAACTCCACCCTGACGGCGCTGATGCCGTCGGAAACCTCTTCGCAGATTTCGAATGCAACCAACGGAATTGAGCCGCCGCGCGGATTGATCAGCGTGAAGTCCAGCAAAGACGGAGTGCTCAAGCAGGTGGTGCCGGAATTCGAAAAACTGAAGGGTCAGTATGAACTGCTGTGGGATATCCCGGATAATAACGGCTATCTGGAGCTGGTGGCCATTATGCAGAAGTTTGTCGATCAGACGATTTCGGCGAACACCAATTATGATCCGTCCCGATACCCGGACGGAAAGGTGCCGGTGAAACAGATTCTCAAAGATATGCTCAAGGCTTATTCGCTGGGGATCAAAACCCTGTACTACCACAACACGCGTGACGGCGCGGCCGACCGGCAGGGTGAAATTCAGGATAACGACTGCGTTGGCGGCGCCTGCAAAATTTAAGAGGAGAATACGATGGCTTTTTCAACCTTCAGACAGGATCAGAATAACGCACTCGAAGAACCGATGTTTCTCGGCAACAGCGTGAATGTTTCGCGCTTCGACCAGCAGCGGCATCCCATCTTTGAAAGCATCATCGAAAAACAGCTCTCCTTTTTCTGGCGCCCGGAAGAGGTGGATATTTCCAAAGACCGCGCCGATTGGCAGTCGCTGACCGCTTCGGAGCGGCACATTTTTATCTCCAACCTGAAATACCAGACGCTGCTCGATTCCGTGGCGGCGCGTTCGGTCAATGTCTGCCTGCTTCCGCTGGTTTCGCTGCCGGAGCTCGAGACGTGGGTGGAAACCTGGGCGTTTGCCGAGACGATTCATTCGCGTTCCTACACCCATATTCTGCGCAATCTTTTTTCCGACCCGAGCGAGGTGTTTGATGACATTGTCGTGAATGAAAATATTGTGAACCGCGCGAAAGATATTACGCGCCATTTTGATGACATCATTCTGATGTCGCACATCTATCATTCGCAGGGCGAGGGATCGGTGGAGATTGACGGACACACGGTACAGGTTACCAAACATGAGCTGAAGAAACGCCTCTACATGGCGATCTGCGCGATCAATTCGCTGGAGGCGATCCGCTTCTATGTATCTTTTGCCTGCTCGTTTGCTTTTTCCGAACGCGAGCTGCTGGAAGGCAACGCCAAAATCATCAAACTGATTGCCCGCGATGAAGCGCTGCACCTGACCGGCACACAGCATATTCTGAATCTCTGGGCCGACGGCCGTGATGATCCGGAAATGGCGGACATTGCCGCTGAGCTGCATGACGAGGGGCGCGGACTGTTTCTTGATGTGGTGGAGCAGGAAAAAGCGTGGGCGGATTATCTGTTCAAAGACGGGTCGATGATCGGCATGAATGCCGATATCCTGAAACAGTATGTCGAATACATCAGCAACCAGCGCATGCTGGCCATCGGCTATGACGCCCCGTTTGATATTAAAACCAATCCACTGCCGTGGATGAATGCCTATCTGGTCAGTGATAATGTGCAGGTTGCGCCGCAGGAAGCGGAAATCTCCTCCTATCTGGTCGGGCAGGTTGATTCGTCGGTTGACAGTTCAGATTTCGACGGTTTTGAACTCTAATCATGCCGCACCGGATTCATGTTGATGAGCAGCTGAAGCCTTTTCCCTATGAAGAGGCGGATGAGTTGAATGTGCTCGACTGCCTGGAGAAAAAAGGGATCGAAATGCACAGCCACTGCCGTGCGGGCATCTGCGGAACCTGCCGCGTGAAGCTGCTGCGCGGCGTGGTGAAATATCCGGCCGGCCCGCCGCTGGCCTATGTCCGCGAAGGCGAGATCCTGCCGTGCTGCTGCGAGCCGGTTACCGATATTGAAATCAGGACCTACTGACGGCGAATGCGTATGGAACGGGACCATGTTTCCGTGGTTTCCTGGACGACGAGGACATCGTCCCTCCAGCTTGATCCGGTTTGGGTTTTCTGTAGACTGCGTTCCAATTACTGGAAATGAGGAAAAGATGAACGTTTTACTGGTTGGAGATATTGTCGGGAAACCCGGGCGGAATGCCTTTACGCAGGTCGCCGCGCAGCTCCGAAACGAAGGCCGCGTGGATTTTATTATCGCGAACGGTGAAAATGCCGCGTCGGGCCGCGGGCCGACCCCCGAGATTGCCCATGCGATTCTGAACGCCGGGGCCGATGTGATGATTCTGGGCGACCATGCATGGGACAGCCGGGAAATGGTGGCGGGCATTGATTTGGAGGAGCGGATTATCCGTCCCGCCAATTTCCCGAAAGGGGCGCCGGGCAAAGGATGGGTCCGCGTGGATACCCCGGAAGGGCCGCTGGTTGTGATGCAGCTGGTCTGCCGCGTCTTCATGCAGCCGAGCTACGACTGCCCGTTTCAGATGGCGGACCGTATGCTGAACGGTCCGCTCAGCTCGGATAAAGTGATTTTTGTCGATTTCCACGGGGAGGCGTCGTCGGAGCGTATGGCGATGGGCCGTTTTCTGGACGGGCGCGTTTCGTCCGTTACCGGAACCCACACGCATTGCCAGACCTCGGATAACCGGATTTTTCCGAACGGTACGGCCTATATGACCGATCTCGGCATGACCGGTCCGCAGGATTCCGTGCTCGGCCGCGAGGTGGAACCCGTCATTAAAAAGTTCCTTACCGGTGTGCCGCAGAAATTCGATGTGGCCAAAGGCGACCCGACGCTCGAAGGCGCAATCGTCGATGTTGATATGAAAACCGGCAAAGCGAAGAGCATCGAACGGATTCGCATTACCATTTAACGATGGCTGAAAAGCGCCAAATCTATTCCGTGTCCGACATCAACCGCAAAGCGCGGATGGTGCTGGAGTCGGCCATGGGCGAGCTGTGGGTCGAGGGCGAGCTTTCGCGCGTGACAATCCATTCCAGCGGGCACTGGTATTTTACGCTGAAGGATGCGGGCGCGGCGGTTTCGTGCGCCATGTTTGCGCGGGATAATGCGGGCGTTGCATTCCGTCCGAAAGACGGCATGCAGGTGCAGATGCTGGCGCGGCCGAGTCTGTACGAAGCGAGCGGGCGGTATCAGCTGATTGCTTCGGAAATGGAGGAGGCCGGAAAGGGCAACCTTCAGGAGCAGTTTGAAAAGCTGAAAGCCAAACTCGATGCCGAGGGGCTGTTTTCCAGAGATCGGAAAAAACCGCTGCCGCTGCTGCCGAAAAAAATCGGCGTCGTTACGTCGCCCACCGGGGCGGCGATCCGCGACATCATCAATGTGCTGACGCGCCGGTTTCCGAATATTGAAATATTGCTGGCTCCGGTGACGGTTCAGGGGCCGGCGGCTGCGAAGAGCATTGCCAATGCGATCAACTATTTGAATAAGCGGAATGTAAAGCAGCCGATTGATGTGCTGATTGTCGGGCGCGGGGGCGGGTCGATTGAGGATCTCTGGGCGTTCAACGAGGAAGTGGTGGCGCGGGCGATTGCGGAGTCGGAAATTCCGGTGATTTCGGCGGTGGGGCACGAGATTGATTTTACGATTGCGGATTTTACGGCGGATGTGCGGGCGCCGACCCCTTCGGCGGCGGCGGAGCTGGCCGTGCGGGAAAAGGGGGATCTGGAGGATGAGGTTTCACTCTATCAGCGTCGGTTGAATGAGAGCCTGGTGCGGATGCAGAGGGATTTCCAGCTGCGGCTGAACCGGGCGGCGCATTCGTATGTGTTCCGGGAGCCGGCGGTGCTGGTGAAGCAGTATCGACAGAAAATTTTATCGCTGGAAATGCGGATGGGGGATCTGCTGAAGCTGGAATCGCAAACAATTTTCCAGCGGCTGGAACGTTCGTCTACGCGTATGGAGTATCTGCTGGAGTCGGGCGTGCTGCAGGCGCATCAGCGGGTGGACGAGCTGAGCCTGCTGATGCGGCATGAAATGGAGCGCAAGGCGGAGCGGAGCAGACAGCGGTTCCAATCGCTGGAAAGCCAGTTGCGCATGCTGAATCCGATGGCGGTGCTGGGGCGGGGATACAGCTTGACGCGCCGACCGGACGGGTCGGTGGTGCGCTCGGCGGAAGATGTGAAAAAAGGGGATGCCCTGATTACGGCGCTGGCGGATGGAAAAGTGGTTTCCAAGGTGACGGAAAAAGAGTAAGGAACGCGTTCGGAGATAAATTATGGCGGAAAAGAAAAGCGTAGATTTTGAGCAATCGCTGGAGCGGCTGGAGGAACTGGTTGACCAGATGGAAAGCGGCGAGCTGAGTCTGGAGGCGATGATTAAACATTTTGAAGAGGGCTCGAAGCTGGTTGAGGTCTGTACTCAAAAGCTGAATGAGGTTGAACAGAAGATTGAAAAACTTGTGAAAAAGGATGGCGAACTGCAAGAGGTGCCGTTTGAGGTGGAAGGGTAGATGGATCGTCGACGAATTATTCTGATCGTTTTTTGTATCCTGATGGTGACAGGGGCCCTGATTTCGGCGCTGAATCGCCAGCGGGCTTCCGAGGAGCCGGCACATCGCCGGACGGATATTCCGACTTCGCATTTTACTCCTCGTCAGCGTCCGGTTTCGGCGCATAATCCGGCGAGGGCGTACAGCGACGCTATTGCTAATGCCATTGATAAGGTGATGCCTTCGGTGGTGGTGATTCGTACGCAGAATCTGACCCTGAAACGGGAGCGGGTTGCTCTGGATCCTTTTGGAATTTACCAGGGGTATAGAAATATTGAAGAGCACAACAAAGGAGAGGGCTCGGGCGTTATTATCGACGAGGTGGGTCATGTGCTGACCAGCTGGCATGTCATTGAAAATGCCGTGGGCGGTGAGGTGGTTCTGAACGATGGAACCCGCATGAGTGCTGTGGTGGTCGGACATGATGTGGCTACTGATCTGGCGGTGCTGAAAATCAAAGATGCCGGAAGCGACTGTCCGGCGGTGGAATTCGGCGATTCGGATCGCGTGCGTGTAGGTGAAGTGGCTATTGCCATCGGCTCGCCGTTCAGCCTGCAACGGACGGCAACGGTCGGCTATGTGAGTTCCAAGGGCCGGAAAGTGGATATTCTGCCTTATGAGGATTTTATTCAGACGGATGCCGCGATTAATGAAGGGAACAGTGGCGGTCCGCTGGTGGATGTGGACGGCCGCATGATCGGCATCAATACGGCGAAGAAAACCGACGATCAGCAAAAGGGCGTTGGCATTGCTTTTGCGGTTCCTTCGAATCTGGCAATGGTGGTGGCGAAATCGATTATTGAAACCGGGAAACATGAATGGCCGTGGATCGGAGTGACCTTTAAAAATAAAGATCAGGTTTACCGTGATGAAATGTATGGCGGAACCGGGGCCTATATTGATCAGGTCTGGAATGATACGCCGGCTTCACGGGCAGAACTGGTGCCCGGAACGTCGGTATTGGCGGTGGATGGCCGGAAAGTGGAAAGCGTTGAGGATATTGAACGGATCATTTTCAGCAAATCGGTAGGGGATACGGTGCGTTTTACGCTGGAATATGAAGAAGGGCAGTTCGATGTTGAACTGCCCCTCGAGAAGTTTCCAGGTTCACTGTTTAACTAATCTTCGCGCAGTCCGCGTACTACGGCCTGATCAAACCCCAGCGGTTCCAGGAATTCGGTCATCAGCCATTCCGGCGGTGTATTGCCGAGTTCGGCTTTCATGCAGAATTCGGTATAGGCATTCCACGCGTCCCGATGGGCGAGCAGCGGGGGCAGTGCGCTGCGAGCACTGGTGCCCTCCGTGATGGCCGCCGATATCCATTGCTGGGCCTCGGCATTGCGGACATATTTTTCGAGTTGCTTCATGCTCATTTGATCAGGACGGATGCCGGCCAGTTTCCGCACCATGGCCTGTTGGGGAGCGGTCAGTTCCGCCGGATAGCTGAAGTGGCGATACGCCTGCGCGGCCTGCCCGAACCCGTTTTCTTCAAAGAACGAGATTCGTTTATTTGTCCGTTCCGCAGGATCGCTCCAGGCTTTGCCGAGATAGATCACCTCGGTGAGCCCGGAGGAGAATCCGGCCATCCAGCCCAGCTTCCCGTTTTCAACATCCTGTGGAAGCGTGAACACACTGTGCCCAATCATAATGCGGTGCCGGTCATCGTCGGACTCAAGCACTTCAATGAAGATTTTGGTGCGGGCATCCAGATAATCTTTCGCTGCCCGTCGCGGATAGAGCTGGTTGCCGAAAACCGGCCACGCGAGCGCCAGCGTTCGGAGCGCAAGATCGTTGTCCGGTTCGGCAATATAGTCGTTTTCCGCACCACTCTCGATCAGGATCTCTTTGTGGGAAAACTTCGGCAGCAGCAGCGAGGTGGGCTGTCCGTTCACGAGAAACGAACCCGGCTCAATTCCGGCTGCCAGCTGAAGAAAGTTATAGGCCCCTAGATCGGCCTGTCCAAGGAATGACTGCCCCTCCTTCGCGGAAACGGTCTGACCGTCTTTGACGACGGTTGTCGCGAGAGCGGAAGAAGGACTGAAGAGGTGCACCATGACGAACGGCTTATTGCCATACAGCGCACGCTCCATGGAAAGGCGGGGCGATTCGGTTTGGGAATAATCGGCCTGCTCTGCCTGAAGGTAGAGCCATGGACGGGTTGCGCCGCCGCTGAAGTGATTCGGCTCGATGTAGACATTGAGCTGTTCCACGACGTTGAGCGCAAGCACTACCACGAGGGTGATCAGCACGATGACCGTGCAGAGCACCATGTCCGAGAAGGACTCGTAGATGCCCTCGCTGTCGGAGGGCGTTTCGTGACGGACGGACGCACGCATTATGCCACCTTCTGGTTTTCGTCTTCAGCGGTGTTGTTGGCTGCTGAAACTTTGGTGCTCAGGAACTGCTGGATGGAATCCGCCGCTATGGAAAGATGGCCGGCAATCTGTGTGGCTTCCGCATCCAGCTTGGCTTTATTCATCGTCACCAGTTCTCCGGTGACCTCACAAACGGCGGCGTGCAGTTTGCCGACCGCATCATTTAATTCCAGTGCTGTTCCGTCTACCGAAAGTTTAAAGTCTGCGAGAGAGCCGGAAACGGTATCGCCGGCCTGCTGAACGGATGCACTGAGCCCATTGAAAGAGGTATCCACGTTAACGCCGGAATCCGCCAGAGTGGTATTCAGGGTACCGAAGGATTCTTCCAGCGCTTCGCCGGAACGTACAATGGCGTCGTTTACGGTTCCGATGGATTCGCGCACACCGTTTCCGGCTTCGGAAATCATCGTGTTGTATCCGGCGAGTGACTCTTCGATTGTCGTGCCGAAAGTGCCCATTTGTTCTGTCATGCCGGTGACCGCTTCTCTGGTGGCGGTCATCGCGTGATCTCCGACTTCAACAATAGAACTGCGGAAGGCCGCCATGGTGTCTTGAATGGATTCTGAGATGCGGCCGGTCAGGGCATTGATTTCGAACTGCATGCTTTCGAAGCTGGCAATCAGCTTGGTGACCTGCTGATTCATGGCTTCTTCATTGCTTTCCAGTTTAACCACGAGGTTTGCATCGGCATATTCAGCGGCTTCGGAACAGAGTTCAGATAGTGAATTCAGTTGGGAAACGGCTACAGCCCGCAGAATCAGGCCGGCGAGCGCCCCGAAGAATGTTGTGTAGAACGCGGTGCCCATACCGGCAAAAGTCAGGCGCATGGCATCCATCATGCCGTTCTTGGACAGGCCGATGTTTTCGACCATCGAACCCAGACCTGAGATCGACATAATCAGACCAACCACGGTGCCGAGCAGCCCCATCGAAATGACCAGCGCAGCCATAATGGATACGGAGCGCACGCGCGAATTGTGTTTGGAATGATAGGTGTCTATTACCGTGTGAATGTTAACGGTTTCCTTTTTTTCCTTGTAGTCAGCCAGGCGCTGGAAAACCGATGTGATATCGTTCCGGTCTGCTGACTGCGGCAATGTATTGGTTTTGCAGATGTGGGCCAGAACGCCCCATTCGTCATGCAGTTTCTTTGCGGAAAGGAACGAAACAACCAGGCCTGCAAGAAACAGGGCGGTAATCACATAACTCATTCCGGTTTTATCCGCGGCGAATCCGGCCAGCAGGTGGCTACGGGTCACGGTGCCCATCACGAGCGACAGGCCGACGGCCCATACGCTCCATGATACCAATGGTGTCATCTTTGTTTTCATGTCAACAAGTGCTCCCTTTACGGTTTTTATTTGAGTTTTTGGGTATTGCAATGCAACAAATTGAAGCATTTCATGTGCCATTGATTGTCAGAACTTTGTTTATATTTCAAAGAGTATAGGCTTTACGGGGGGGCCTGTTGCCACGGAAAAGGTCTGATCCGCATATTGCGGGGCTTTCCAACGATTGGAAATTCGGTAGAGTGCGTACGCTTTTCAGGAAAAATTTATGAAAAAACAAAAAAACAGCCGTCTCATCGCCGCAGAAATCGTCTTCCAATGGTTGGAACATCAGGATTTCCCAGACCGCAGTCTCGCAAAACTGAAGCAGGATCATGCCTTTATTCTCGAAGTGGTCAACGGGGTCGTACGCAACCGTCTCAAGCTCCAATGGCTGGAAACGAAGTGGGTTAAAAATGAACCGAAACTCATATTCAAAGCCATTCTATGGGTTGGGCTCTACCAAATTCTTTTTATGAAAGTGGAAGACTATGCCGCCATCAACGAAACCGTACAGGCCGCCAAAGAGCGCCCCGGCGGGCTTGGTCCGGCGAAGCTGATCAATGCCATACTCCGCCGGGCCCAGCGTGAAAAAGACGACCTTTTCAAATCTCTGGAAAGTCAGCCCGACTACATTCGCCTTTCACATCCTGAATTTCTAATGGAGCGCTGGAAAAAGACCTATGGCGAGGCCGATGCGGTTGCGCTGGCCGAATGGAACAATGAACCGCCTTCCACCATACTGCGGATTGAGCAGAGTGCGGTCGATGCCGCCGAGTTTATTGATAAATTGCGTGAGGCGGACATTGAACCGCTCTTGCACCCTTATTCCGACAAAGAGATTTTTCTGGTGCTGCCTCGCGGTATTCCCGTGAAAAAAGTGCCCGGTTACGATGAGGGCTGGTTTACTGTGCAGGATCCGGCCACGTCGGTTTCTGTGGATCTGCTTGCCCCGCGCCCCGGAGAAACGGTGCTCGATGCCTGTGCTGCGCCGGGTGGAAAAACCGCGATGATCGCCGGGCGGATGGACCGCCGCGGAGAACTGGTTGCAATGGATCTGCATGATGACCGCATTCGCGTTTTGGAAGAAAATAAAAAACGGCTTAAGCTCGATTGGATTGCAACGGTGAAGGGGGATGCCCGGAAACCGCAGGCTGTATTTTCCAATGACCGGAAATTCGATGCCATTCTGCTCGACGTGCCGTGTCTTAATACCGGCGTATTCAAACGCCGGGCTGATGCGCGCTGGCGTGTGACCGAAGAGCGTATTGAAACGATCACGAAACTGCAGTACGAAATTCTGACGGCCTGTTCTGAACTGCTGGCCGAAAAAGGGCGGCTGGTCTATAGCACCTGCAGCCTTGAACCCGAAGAGAATGAAGAGCTCGTCACCCGCTGGATCGCGAACCATTCCGGTTTCCGTCTTGTGAAAACCGGCAAGGCCTTCCCGCCTGACTCCGGAACCGATGGCGCCTTTGCGGCGCTTATTCGGAAAAAATAAAATCAGCAAGAAGGGTACGCAGTTCCGCGACGGCGGCGAGTACACGGTCTTCGTGATCGGCGGTGGAGGAGAGGCGGATTTTTACGCGGCCGTTGCCGGGGTAGAACCCTAGATCGACTTCCGGGGGCTGGAAATGTGCTTTTTCAAGAATCGTGACGATATCGGATTCTCCGATTCCCTGCGTACGGATAAAACGGATTACGAGCGGTTTAATGTCGGAATAACGCAATTTGAGCCCGGGGAGAATTTCCTCGTTTAAAATCGCATTAAATTCGTTCGGAGGACCGGGCAGCACAAACAGGGTTTTTTCTTCGTCGGTTTCAATACGCTGGCCGGGAGCGTGGCCAACAGAATTATTAAGCACATCGGCCCCTTCGAGCACCTGCGCCTGGCGGGTGGCGGCGAGGGACATTTTACGGCCTTTGGTTTCGAAGGAGGTTTCAATTTTTTTGACGGTGGCGGAGTCGAGGATGATTTTACGCTGGAGCAGCTCGGCAAGGGCATCGCGCGTGATGTCGTCAATGGTGGGGCCGAGACCGCCGCTCACAAAGACCAGGTCAACCCGGGCGAGAGCCTCTTTTATTGCGCTTCCAATGGTTGGTATGTCGTCACCGATGGTGGTATCGCGCGAAAGGTGCAGCCCGATGGTTGAAAGTGCTGTTCCCAGGTCGCGTCCATGTGTGTTCAGGGTCTGGCCACTGAGCAGTTCGTTTCCGATCGATATAAGTTCCGCTTGAATGTGCATGAGGGTCTCCGCAAAATGAATGGATATCTTGAAGCTATGGAAAACACGAATCAACACTCTTTAACAGTCGAAAGCACAGACGCAAAAAAGCGGCTGGATGCTTTTTTGTCGGCCAATGTGACGGCGCTGTCGCGTTCGCAGTGGAAAATGCTGATTGATCAGCAGCGGGTGCTGGTCAATGGGCAGCCTTGCAAACCGAATACCCGGTTGAAGCCGGGGGATGGGGTGACGTGGTCGGTTCCGGATCGGGCCCCGCTGGAGGCTGTGCCGGAGGATATTCCGCTGCATATTCTGTTTGAGGACGATGCGGTGCTGGTGTTGAACAAGCCGCCGGGCATGGTGGTGCATCCGGCGGTGGGCAATCCATCGGGCACCCTGTTGCACGGTTTGCTTTTTCACGATCCGGTTTTTCAGGCGCTGGAACGCGCCGGCATTGTGCATCGGCTGGATAAGGATACGAGCGGAGTGATGGTGGTGGCAAAGTCGGATAAGGCCATGCAGGAGATGCAGCGGCAGTTCAAGGCCCGGGAAACGGAAAAAGAGTATGTGGCGCTGGTTTGGGGCGAACCGCCGGGGAGCGGACGGGTTGAAACGCTGCTGGGCCGGCATCCGGTGCACCGTAAAAAGCAGGCGGTGCTGAAGGACCACGGACGCGAAGCGATTACGAATTTCCAATGTTTGGAACAGTTTTCAGAGTGTGCCTGGCTGAAGATCGGAATTGAGACGGGCCGCACGCACCAGATTCGGGTGCATATGGCGCATCTGAAGCATCCGATTGTCGGCGATACGGTTTATGGGCGGGCACACAGAGGGCGGCTGCCGGCTGAGCCGGAGCGGCAGATGCTGCATGCCGCGAAACTTTCTTTTAGTCATCCGGAATCCGGGAAAAGGCTTTCCTTCGAAGCGCCGTTGTTTGAAGATATGGAATCGTTGCTGGAAAAACTGCGGAATGGCTGAAGAAACAACATATTACGGATTGCTGGAAGATATTGAGAAATATCTGGAATATCAGCGTGATGAGGGGGTTCAACGCCTGGAGGTCGATCGCGCGGTGCTGTTGGCGCTGGCGAAAGAGCCGGAGGTGGAGACGGTAAAACCGCTGAAAGTCGAGACGGTGCCGATTCCAGAGGATTTCCAGACGTTGGAAGCGATCAGCGATCATATTTCGGCCTGTACCAATTGCACGCTCTGTGAAACCCGGAATGCCACGGTGCCGGGCGAAGGCCGGGGAGATTCGCCGGATATTATGTTTATCGGTGAGGGGCCGGGTGCGGAGGAAGATGCGCAGGGTCGACCTTTTGTCGGGAAAGCCGGGCAGCTGCTGGAAAAAATGATCGAGGCGATGGGTTATACGAGGGAGCAGGTTTTTATCGGAAATGTGGTAAAATGCCGCCCGCCGAAAAATCGTAAACCGCTTCCGGAAGAGATGGAGATGTGCCTGCCTTATCTGCGTAGGCAGATTAAATTAATTCAGCCGAAAGTGATTGTCGGCCTCGGCGGAACGGCTATGGAGGGATTGCTGGGCCGTCCGGTGGGGATTACGCGAATACGCGGGGTGTGGCATGAATATGCCGGAATCCGGCTGATGCCGACGTTTCATCCGTCGTACCTGCTGCGGGATCCTTCGAAGAAAAAGGATGCCTGGGCAGACCTCAAGCTGGTGCTCGCTGCGTTGAGCAAAGAGCCGCCTCCGCGTAAATAGGTTATCCAAAATCCGGTCCGGGAAACGTTTCTCTGGAAACGATTGAACGGAATTTATCCTTTGAATGTCTTGAATATTTTTACTCGCAAGGGGGAGGCTATGCATTAACATAGCGCGACTTATGGTTGATGATGTAAATCCGAAACCGGAAAATATTCCGGATGATAAAGAGGCGTTTGCTGAAGCGAAGGATATTTCTGCAGAAGAAATTCCGGCCGCTGAAGAGGGGCCTTCGGATGTGGAGCTGGTATTGAAAGCGCAGCACGGGGATGTGCATGCATTTGATCAGCTGGTGGAGCGGTATCATGCAAAAATCTACGGCTTAACCTACAATATGACCTCCAACCGGGAGGATGCCGAGGATCTGACTCAGGAAGTTTTCGTGAAGGCCTATGAGGCGCTGCCGCGGTTCAAAGGGAAATCCTCTTTCTATACCTGGGTTTACCGCATCGCGGTGAATAAGACCATAAACTATCGGAAAAAGCGCAACCGCAAGCGCGCCCTGAGCCTCGATTCGTTCGAACAGGAGATCAAGCTTGATGATGCATATCACGAGATGACGGCCAAGGGTTCACCGCTTCGGAACATCAGTTTGTCGGAATTACAGAAAAAATTGAACGAGGCCCTGCAAAACCTGTCTGAAAAGCACAGAACCGTTGTGGTGATGCATGATATGCAGGGCATTCCACACGAGGAAATCGCGAAAGTGGTGGGGGCTTCGGTAGGAACAGTTAGGTCGCGTCTGTTTTATGCCCGGAGACAAATGCAAACTGAACTAGCGGAATTTATGAAATGATGGACGAAAAGATGTCTACAGATCCGACGGCTGATAAACAGGCCGACCTCGTGTTACAGCAACTGCTGCACCTGAAATCGTATGAACGGCCCGATCCTTCGCGGATGACGCGAAACAAACAGAATATCATGCGCTCAGTCCGTCAGGTGCAGTCCCGAAAACGTAAACCGCTTCTGGATCTGCTCGAACTCAATATCCCGTGGTTTTTCGCGGAGCCGAAATATGGGATTGCCGCATTGTTTGTGGCCTTTCTCGGTCTGCAGTATGTGGGCATGTCAACGAGGCAGAACGCAATGGAAACGGGAATTTATACTTCCAGCGACCTTGTGGCGACCTATCATCATCCAGGCGAATCTTCCGCGGTGGTTTCCAACCGCTATCCAAGCCTGCCGAGCAACTACCAGCTGTTTTCCAATCCGCAGGGCGATCAGACCGTGGTCCCCGCGGCATTCAAACTTGACGAATAACCCATCTTCTCCTCCTGACACCAAAGCATTCTCTGCGTATTGCAGAGAGTGCTTTTTTTATAAAATGCAGGATCTCTTTGTCTGTGCAGATATTTTAACAAAGCCTGTAACGGGTATGCTTTCGGGGATCGGTATAGAAGCAAACGAAAGTAAGATGAAGACCGTACTTGCAACATCAGCATCATTCATTAGCGCAAGCCCGCTGTTTTCGTTCTGTCGATATCTATGGCATTGAGGCGAAGAGCGGTTTTTGGGAAAGGATTTTTACGAGCTCATTCGCTGAGGAAGACAAGGGGGATTAATACCTGCGAGAGCGAAGGGGCCCCGGGATGGAGATGCAAAAAAGCGCCCTCGCTGATGCGGGAGCGCTTTTTCGTTTTCCAATTTGACAGGAAAGTCAGGGAATCGGGAATGCGGCAGTCAGCGCAATGACCTCTTCCTTGATCTGGGCCAATACTGCGTCGTCGTCCGCATTGCGAATGGCACGCTTGATGAAGTTTGCAATTTTGACCATTTCCTCTTCCTTCATGCCGCGGGTGGTCACCGCCGGGGTTCCGATACGGATGCCGGAAGTTACAAACGGACTTTTAGTATCGAACGGGATGGCATTTTTATTCACGGTGATGGCGGCCTTATCCAGCGCAATCGCCGCATCTTTGCCGGTTACACCGGTTTTAGTCAGGTCAACGAGCATCAGATGGTTGTCCGTTCCTCCGGAAACCAAGCGGATATCGTCGTCTTCCAGTGCCGCCGCCAGGGCCTGAGCATTTTTAACCACCTGCTGCTGATAGGTTTTGAACGACGGTTGCAGATCTTCGTGGAAACAGACTGCTTTGGCCGCGATCGTATGCATCAGCGGTCCGCCCTGGATTCCCGGGAAAACCTGCTTGTCGATGTCGGCCGCAAATTTTTCCCGGCACAGAATCATGCCGCCGCGCGGGCCGCGCAGGGTTTTATGTGTGGTTGTGGTTACAAATTCCGCGTAGGGAACAGGATTCGGATGGCAGCCTGCTGCCACCAAGCCGGCAATGTGTGCCATATCCACCATCAGATAGGCGCCGCAACTGTCGGCGATTTTACGCAGACGTTTGAAGTCGATGATGCGGGAATAGGCCGATGCTCCGGCTACAATCATTTTCGGTTTATGTTCGTCGGCCAGAGCCTGCACCTTGTCATAGTCGATCTGCTCGGTTTCTTTATCGACGCCGTAGGGCACAATTTCAAAGAAACGGCCGGAAAAGTTCATCGGATGCCCGTGGGTCAGATGACCGCCTTCGGCAAGACTCATGGCGAGAATTGTGTCGCCCGGATTCAGCATTGCATAATAGACGGCCATGTTGGCTCCGGAACCGTGATGCGGCTGCACATTGGCATGCTCGGCACCGAACAGCTCTTTGGCGCGGTCAATCGCCAGACGTTCGGCTTCATCCACCCATTCGCACCCATTGTACCAGCGTTTTGCCGGGTAGCCTTCGGCATATTTGTTGGTCAAACGCGATCCGGAGACTTCGCGTACCGCTTTGGAAACAATATTTTCCGAGGCAATCAGCTCCAGGTTTTCCTGTTGGCGTACATCCTCTTTCTTCATGACGGCATAGATTTCGGGGTCGCTGTCATAAACGGCGATGGTTCCGCTGTGCTCGGCGGCGTAATCTTTGATTTTATTCACGCGGCGTTCATGACGTCCGCCTTCAAAACCGGTGTTGAGCCAGGCATCTATAATGTCTTCCAGATCGGCATCCTCGGTATATTTTCCCGAAAGGCACAGTATATTGGCATCATTATGCGAACGGGTCATCGTGGCCATTTCGGCATTCAGGCAGAGGGCTGCCCGGACGCGGGGAAATTTGTTTGCAGTAATGCTCACGCCCACACCCGTCGTGCAACAGATGATGCCCTGGTCAACGGTCGCATTGGAAACTTTGTTGGCCACAGCTGCTGCGTAGTCGGAATAGTCGACAGCATCGGTGCTGTCGCAACCGAGGTCTTCCACTGTGACCCCTTTGTTTCGCAGTATTTCGGAGACTTTGGTTTTAAGCGTATAACCGCCGTGATCTGAACCAATTGCAATTTTCATATAAAAGCGTCCTTATTAAGGAAGGATTTCATCCTTCCGGTTAATGGCTATTGGTTATTGGCTGCCTGTAAAATGTATTTCCCGGCAACGAATAACAATTAACTAATAACTGCAAAGGAATGCCTAGGCATTCTTTTGACCCTCGCGAATAAAAAGGATCAGGTCCGAAAGGGCCCGATCAATCTCATCACGCGTTCGTTTGTAAGTATTTAGCGTTCCGCCGAACGGATCGGAAACATCGGCGGGAACTTTCGATGTTCCGAAGGCGTTAATCAAGAAAACTTTGTTTCCAACCTCCGGAAAGCGCTCGCAGATATTCGCGGCGTGGTTGGAAGACATCGCCAAAATGAAATCGGCTTCTTCAGTCAGGGCCGAAGTAAGGGGTTGGCTGCGGTGCCCGGTGATATCGATGCCGATTTCTTTCATGGCTGTAATTGAATGAGGGCTCGCTGGCGCGCCGGTGTTGGCAAAAATGCCGGCGCTGCGGGCCTCCCAGCCCATATCACCTTGCCGTTGAAGGAATAGTGCTTCGGCCATCGGGCTTCGGCAGGTATTGCCGGTACAGATAAATAAAACCATGCTCATTGTTCCAATCCCTGGAAAAAGACCTGTTGAATTTGGGAAAAGGGTACGCGACCTTCGCGAATACAGGTGAGATCGTCTCCGTCGGCTTTGATTACCGTGCTCGGAATGGCTTCGGTCGCGGAGGGGCCGGAGTCGAGCGCGAGGTCGGCTGGGATAGAGGCAATGGCCTCCTGCGCAGTTTTAGTGTCGGGTTCGCCGCTGAGGTTGGCGCTGGTGAGCGCGAGTGTACGGCCGCATATTTTGGCCAATTCTACCGGAACGGCGTGGTCGGGAACACGATAGCCGGTCCAGCCGTCTGCGGTTTCCACAATCAGGGTCAGCGGTCCCGGCCACCATTTTGAGGCCAGAGCATCCAGACCGGAGTTCCAATGTCTGGAAGCGGCTTTCACCTGTGTGCCGTCGGCGGCCAGACGGGCAATCGGTTTATCGCCGTCCCGTCCTTTGGCACGAATCAGTTTTTCCAGGGCACCGGGCACGGCTGGATCGCAGGCGATTCCGTAGACGGTTTCCGTCGGCACAATCACCAGTCCACCTGCATGCAGCACATCGCGTGCTGTTTTCAAGGTCTGGAAATCGGGGGTCTCCCGATTAATTGTCGCTATCAGAGTCATTCGGCGGATTTTACCGACCGGATGTTTCAAATCAAGCAACAGGGGATTTTTTCGTGCGTTATCAAGGTTTGGAAACTACATTGTCCCGCTTATGGCACGTATTGCAAAAGTAGTGGTGGAGATTTCGCTCGACCGGGAATTTGATTACAACATTCCGGCGCATCTCCAGCCGACCATTAAGGTGGGGTCGCAGGTAAATGTTCCGTTCCACGGACGGAACCTGCGCGGCTTTGTGGTGGGGCTGGCCAGTTTTTCTGCTTATGCCGATAAGCTGAAAGAAATCGACAGTGTTGTCGGCGAAAAACCGCTGATTCCCGACGAGATTATGAAGCTCGCCTACTGGATTGCCGACTACTATTGTGCGCCCATCGAGCAGGCCGTCCGCACCGTGCTGCCCAGCGCCGTACGTCGTCACGGAGCCCGGCATAAAAAACAGCGTTTTGTTGCTCTGACGGGAAAGGTGCCCGAGAAAATTACCGCTCTTCAGGACGCGGTTTTCCGTACATTGGAGCAGCTCGGAAGCATGTCGGTTTCGGAATTATGTGAACGGGCGGGGTGCACGGAATCGCCGATCAAGACGCTGGAGAAAAAGGGGCTGGTTACGATTTCGGAGGAGACGGTTCAGCGCGACCCGCATGCGGGGATGGAGCTGTTGCGGACACAACCGTTTGATCTGATGGTGGAGCAGAAGGTCGCGCTGGATAAAATCTGTGCGTCAATGGACCTGAAAAAGCCGAAAACGGTGCTGCTGCACGGTGTGACGGGCAGCGGTAAAACGGAGGTTTACCTGCAGGCACTGCAGCATGCGCTGGATAAAGGGCAGGGTGCGATTGTGCTGGTGCCGGAGATATCGCTGACGCCCCAGACGGTGGACCGGTTTCGATCGCGCTTCGGCGATTGCGTGGCGGTATTGCATTCCAATCTGTCGGATGGAGAACGGCACGATGAGTGGCATCGCATTCGTGACGGCAAAGCGCAGATTGCCATTGGCGCGCGGTCGGCCCTTTTTGCCCCGGTGGAAAATGTCGGGCTGATTGTGGTGGATGAGGAACATGAGCCGACCTATAAACAGGATGAATCTCCGCGCTATAATGCGCGTGATGTGGCGGTGATGCGCGGTCACTTGGAAACCTGTTGTGTCGTGCTGGGTTCCGCGACGCCGGCGCTGGAATCTTTTGCCAATGTGAAGAGCGGTCGGTATGAGTTGGCGGAAATGGTGCAGCGCGTGGATGATCGGTCGATGCCGCTGATGCGGGTGGTGGACATGCGGATCGAGGCGGAGAAGGAGGGGCGTCCGACAATCTTTTCGGCGGAGCTGGTGCAGGGGATTTATGACCGGCTTAATGTCGGCGAGCAGGTGATTCTTTTTCTGAACCGACGTGGTTTTTCCTCTTCGATTCAATGCGAAATGTGCGGTTACGTGGCGGAGTGCACGGAGTGCAGCATTTCAATGACCTACCACAAGCGGGCGAATAAAATGATGTGTCATATCTGCGGGCGCGAGGAGAAGGTCCCGGATAAGTGCCCGAGCTGCGGGGACCTTAATTTTAAATATGCCGGAATGGGCACGCAGAAAATTGAGGAAATTCTCGAAAAGCTGTGCCCGAAGGCCCGGGTGGCGCGCATGGATTCGGATACGATGCGCAAAAAAGATTCGTACCGCACGGTGTTAGATAAGTTTAAAACGGGAAAACTGGATATTTTGCTGGGCACGCAGATGATTGCAAAGGGGCTGGATTTTCCGAATGTCACACTCGTTGGGGTGCTCTATGCCGACATGTCGTTACAGGTTCCGGATTTCCGGGCGGGTGAGCGGACGTTCCAGTTGCTGACGCAGGTGGCTGGTCGGGCGGGACGGGGCGAGAAGGCGGGTGAGGTGATTGTTCAGGCCTACACACCGCACCATCCGGCCATTCAGGCGGCGCGGAACCTGGATTATGAAGGGTTCTGTTCTCAGGATCTGGAGTTCCGGCGCGAGCTGGGCTATCCGCCTTTTTCGCATCTGGTGCTGCTCACGTTTAAGGGAGAGTCGGAAGTGGATGTGATGACGACGGCGGATAAATTTTTCCAATCGTTGGAAAGTGTGCTTCCGGAGTCGGTGAATGCGGTTCCGCCGATGCCGGCCCCGCTGGCCCGGGCAAAAGGTTTCTGGCGGTATCAGATTATGCTGCGTTGCGAGCACACCGTGAAGATGACGAAGCCGATCCGGCATGTGCAAAATCGTATGCGCCTGCCGAAAGGGGTTTCCCTGAGTATCGATGTGGATGCGCTGTCGCTGCTTTAGTTTTCAGAAATCCATTTTTCTGCATTTTCCAAGGATTGGAAAATGCGTATTTCCGCGCCCCGGTTTCTGGCGATCAACTCACCAAGCTGGTTGAGTTCGTGATTTTCCTTATTTTCGTCGTATAAGGCCACTCGGATACCTGCGCTTGCGGGAACGAATTCCATAATAAGCTCGAACAGTTCACCTTCGGTGATGCCGCCGTCGAGGGCTTCATGGATCAGCACCCGGTTGAGTTCAAGTTTGCGGACCCGGTCGGCAATTTGTCTCCAATATGAACGGCTGGCTTCGTAGCTGTCCTCGCCGGTCAACCGGACAAAAAGATAATTGTTTCGCGTTTCAAAATGCAGGTTGAATTGACCATCTTTCACGGTCTTTATATTTTGCACATATCCTTGAATTCTGCAACACGGATTTCTATCTGATCGCGGTCGAGTTTCGTGAGTCGTTCCAGGCTGAATTCTTCAACCCCGAAGGACGCGGTAATGCTGCCGTATACCATGGCCTGACGGATACTCTCTTTGTCTGTTTTTCCGGAAGCGCAGAGCGCCCCCATCAGGCCGCCGGCAAAGGTGTCGCCTGCTCCGGTAGGATCCTTGAAGTGGTCGAGCGGATAGGCGTGCAGCAGGAAAGTATCCTCTTTGGTGAACAGCATGGAGCCGTTCCCGCCTTTTTTGATGAGCACATATTCAGTGCCGAGATCGAACAGTTTTTTGGCGGCTTTGGTCAGTGAGTGTTCGCCGGTGAAGAGCTGTGCTTCATACTCATTGAGCGTGAGCATCGTGCATTTGCTGATAACTTTTTCGAGATCCTCTTTTGCGATGTTGATCCACAGGTCCATGGTATCGATAAGTACGAACTTGGGTTCTCTGACCTGCTCAAGCACATGAAGCTGGAGGGCGGGGTGGATGTTGCCGAGGAAGAGGTAGGGGGCTTCTTTGTAGTTTTCCGGAAGTTCCGGGGAGAAGGTTTCAAAAACGCCGAGATCGGTGAAGAGCGTATCGCGGCTATCCATATTATCATGGTATTTACCGCCCCAGCTGAAGGTTTTTCCTTCGACGGTCTGGAGCCCTTCGAGATCGATATTCATGCTGCTCCAGGTGTCGCGGAATTCCTGCGGGAAATCGGTGCCTACGACGCCAACCATGCCGGTGTGGGAAAAAAAGGAAGCGGCCGCGCAGGCATAACTGACGGAACCGCCGAGAAGGCCTTCCCGTTTTTCGGCAGGGGTTTCGATGTCGTCGATTCCGATCGAGCCGACAATGATGAGGTCAACAGCGGGTTTGGTCATAATTTTCTCCTTTTAAATGGCATAAAGCATGGCTGTCATGCCGATCGCGCCCAGCACATAGGTCTGAAGGTCACGGGCGGCAAACGCCAGCGGATCGTCGTTAATTTCTCCCCGCCAGGCGAGGTGCCAGATGCGGGTAATCCAGTAGAGGAGCAGTGGACAGAATATCCAAAGCAGCCGGGGATAGGTATAAAGCTCAGCCACTTTGTCGCTGCCCAGATACATGGTGAACACCAGCACCGCGATGTAGCCGGAGGCGGTGCCGAAACCGAGCAGCAGCGGAAGATCGTCCACGCGGTAGCCGCGTTCTCGCCTCGCCTGTTCTTCCGCGTCGGTTTCTTTGATTTCCCGCAGTTCGGACACCCGTTTCACGATGGCAAGACTCAGAAAAAGGAAAATGGCAAATTCAATGAACCAGCCCGATGCCGCCGTTTCGGTGGCCACCGCACCGGCAAAAATTCGGCACGAAAAGAGCAGAGCAAGCGTCAGTACATCCGCAACGGCGATCTGCTTAAGTCGCCAGGAATAGATTGTGGTAATGATGTAATAGGCAATCAGCACATAGACAAAGTTGAGCGGGAGAAGCAGGCAGAGCAGCAGACTGGCAGTGATTAGAAGGGGAGTCATGAGTGCGCCGGCTGAAATGGGAAGGTCTCCGGATGCAAACGGTCGTTTTCGTTTGCGTGGATGGTGCTGGTCGGCACTGAGGTCAAACAGATCGTTCAGCAGATAGATGGACGAGGCGGCCAGGCTGAAAGCAAAAAAAGCGATCACTGTCTGGAGGATGACGGCAGGATCGGAAAAACGGTGTGCCAGAATCATCGGGGTGAAAATAAGGACGTTTTTCAGCCATTGCTGGGGACGCATGGCTTTGGCAATACAGAAAAAACAGCCGGGATGATCCACGAAGATATGGTCGGCTTTGACGGCGTAACCTTTTCTGGAGAGCGGGCAGGGGTTGGCCAGGATAACCTCGTCGGCGGCATCCCAGATCGGGAAATCGGCTTTATCGTTTCCGGCATAGCCAAAGGCTGGAAACTTTTCGCGGATGGCCTCGAGTTTATTGCTGTGCCGAAGGTTGGTGTCTGCATTGCTGGCCAGGACTTCATCGAAAATACCGAGGTGCCGGGCAACCGCCTCGGCGGTGCGGTAATTCGAGGCCGTGGCGAGGATCAGTGTACGTCCCTTACTACGTTCTTTTCTGAGCCATTGCAGCAGTGGCCCGTTGTAAGGCAGGACCGCGGCATCGAGCTCCACACGCTGCATAACCTGATCTTTAAAATGCGCCTTGCCCTTCAGCAGCCAGCCGGCAAATTTAAAAATACACGCGGGATCCCGGCGCAGCAGCAGAAAAAGAGCCTGATGCAGGGTGTCGAGTTTGACGAGGGTTCCGTCAAGATCGACGCATAACGGGATACTTTGGTCTGAGCTCATTTCTTTTCCAAACTCTGGAAACTCGTATGCCCGTTTTCAATCATTGGAAGTTGTCCGGGCGCTTGATATTGACTTGTATGTAGCCGTTGCGCATGCCGTTTTCCAGTTTTTTGCGCAATGCATAGCGAATCTTCCGGCGGATGAAAGGAATCAGGAGAGCAAATCCTGCGGCATCGGTAATCAGGCCGGGCGTCACAAGAAATGCGCCGGCCAGCAGAATCATGACACCATCGATCATCTGTGGCGCGGGCAGATTTCCCAGTGCCATTTCCTGCCGGATTTTAAAGAGAATATTCACGCCTTGGCGACGTACCAGCCAGGCGCCTGCCATTCCGGTAAGCAAGACCAGCAGAACGGTCGGAATGAAACCAACCATGCCGTGCACTTTAATCAGCAGAGCGAACTCCAGGATCGGTAATCCTATAAAGAGAACGAGCAGGTAGTGCAGCGGCATGGCGGGGACCGGTTAGGATTCCGCCGAGTCGGCGGTCTCGTTTTTTTGATTCAGATCTTCAAAACCGGCTTCGTCGAGAAGCGATTCCTGCCAGGCCTGAGCAAGGCGGGCTGCTTTTTCCTGTCGGATGCCGGCGGCGAGTTGATCGCGCATTCCCGGAAGGGTCTGTTCTTCGTTTGCGGCTTCTCTTGAGGCCACATAGGCCACCATGAATTCATCCGCAGTGCTGATCAGGTCGGTGATCGTACCTTGATCCAGCTGAATGGTGGCTCCCATAATTTCGCGGCTGAACTGACCTTCCAGCGGGGAGGAAATGCTGAAGGGTTCCGTGGTTTCGACAACGAGATTGTATTTCGAGGCTGCGTCTGCGAAAGAGGTTCCGGCTTTAACGGCTTCGGTCAGCTCTTTGTGAATTTCCTCTGTTTTTTCAATGTAGGCTTTGTCGGCGGCCTCTATACGAGCCGATTCGGTGGCGTCGGTTTCAACCACTTCGAAGGCCGGCAGAAAATCGGGTAATTCTTTCTGTAAAGCCAGAACATAGACGGTGTCGCGGCCGGCGATGACATCGCTGTAGTATCGCGAAGGAGTGAGTTCCCGTGTGAAGGCGGCTTGAGCAAATGGGGCGGTCGGGTCAATACCGCGCGGGCGATCGGTCTGTGCAAATGCCGGGGTGTTTTTCACGATGGTTTTTCCGGATTTTTCCGCTTCGGCTTCAAAAGTGGTGCTTTCATCGGCCAGCGCGGCAACCAGTTCGTCGGCCGCCCGCGCCGCCGCCTGTTGAGCCAATCCGTGGATGAGGATATCGACGATTTCGCCTTTGACTTCTTCGAGCGGAATGTATTCCGGAACTTCGTTGGTTGCGGTTTCCGGTTTGATATAGCGTTGCAGATTCTGCTCGTATACCTGAGCAACCTGCTCGTCGGAAACCGAAACACTGTTGGTATAATCGTTTACATCGTAGGCGACATAGTGGACGACACGTTTTTTCGGCAGTCGGAACTGATCGGGATTCTGTTCATAATAGGCTCTGGCATCATCCTGCGTCACTTCAACGGTATCGATCAGATCGCGGGGAAGAGTGACATAGTCAGCAGTAACGAGATCATTATAGAGATGGAATGCTTTTTTAATTTCGTCGTCCGTCACAAGTGCGCCCTGTGCAGCGGAAGCTGCGGCTTTTTCGATCAGAACATTCTGGGCCATCATCTGTTCAAATCCTTTAGCCGTCATACCGGCCTGCGGAAGAAAACCCTGAACAAACATGGTGTACATGTTTGCATCATACTGTCCGGTCTGCTGGTTCTGGAAGATCGGCTGTGATTTGATCATCTGTACTATCTGCTCATTGGTAACAGTTAGTCCCATTTCCTTGGCTTTTTTAAGGGTTGCCAGGCGCTGCCAGGCCCGTGTGCGCACCGCTTCTTCAATTTCATCGGTCATGCTCAGCGGCCGGCCGACCATCATGGAATACATGACGTAGGTGTTTCGGTAGGCGCTGTTATACTCCGCCGCTGTGATATCTTTTCCCCAAAGACGCCCGACGACTTCGTTGGCCGCCTTTTGGGCCTCCTTGGCACCGCCATTGGACTTTCCGCCCGTGTATACCATCACAAAAGCCACGCTGATGAAGATCGCGAAGATCAACCATACGGTCTTGTTATGGATCAGTTTATTGAATTTAGAAATCATCATTGCCATGGGTGTACCTCTCTCCTGTCCAGAATATGTAAAAATAACCCGCGAACCCTACCGATTGCAATTTTCGGGGTCAATGGGGAAGTCATGTGTTTAAACCCGCATTTATGTGTGATTGCCAGAGAATAATAAATCTGAAGGTTAAAGAATTTTCAGTTTCGGCATATCCTGGATATCAACGGCGCCGATGACGCGGTTGGTGTCGTCGACGACGATCAGGTCGTCGATGTTGAATTGTTCGTAGATATTGAGAATATCGATGGCCAGCTGATCTTTTTTCAGGGTTTTCGGGTTAACGGTCATAATGCTGTCAACCGGCTGCTCGATCAGGTTGGGGGTTTCGATCAGGTGGCGGCGAAGGTCGCCGTCGGTCATAATGCCGGCGAGGGTGTTGTCAGGATGGACGACGGCGACGCAGCCGGCCTTTGCGCCTGTCATGGAAATCAGGGCATCCTTGACGGGGCTGCCGACGGGGACGGTGGCACTGCGTTTTCCGGTTCGCATAACATCTTCAACGCGAAGCAGGAGGGTACGGCCGATGGCGCCGCCGGGGTGCCGGCGGGCATAATCCTCCATTTTGAATCCCCGCGCATCGAGGAGGACCATGGCCATGGCATCGCCGAGGGCGAGGGTGGCGGTGGTGCTGGCGGTCGGTGCCATATTAAACGGGCACGCTTCTTTGTCCACTTTTACCGAAACGATGATATCGGCATATTCGCCGAGCGGGGATTCGGGTTCGCCGGTAAGTGCAATGATTTTAACGCCCATGCGTTTGACGGGCTGGAGTACGGCAATCAGTTCATCCGATGCGCCTGAATAACTCATGGCCACCACGATATCGCGTTCGGACAGAATGCCGAAATCGCCGTGCATCGCTTCAATCGGGTGCATGGCCACAGCCGGCGTGCCGGTGCTGGTGAAGGTGGCGGCCATTTTGTTGCCGATGTGCCAGTTTTTACCGACACCGGCGATGACCACTTTTCCATAGCCGTTTTCAATGGTTTGCAGAATGGCGTCGATGGCTTGAACGAAGCCGCCGTCGAGATCCGCCTTCACCCGTTTCATTCCGTCGAGTTCAATATCAAAAACTTCATTCGCGCGCTTCAAATAGTCCAACGTCTCTCTCCATATTTCCAATGGTTGGAAGTTTTACCTCAACTCCTGCAGTACCTGCAAGCCGCTGCTGTCGCTACCTGCCGCTCCGTGAGGCGGTCGTTTTTCAACCACTGAAAATTATTGATTCAAATCGCCGCGGCGCTGGGCTATGGTTTCCGGTCATTGGAAAACCGGAGTGGAATAGATGTCGAGTAACGGTGCAAAAGTAGGATTATGGATTGTCATTGCCATTCTGGCGTTGATGCTTTTCGGCAGTTTTCTGGCGAATGTGGGGTTGACCGCAGCGCTGGTTTCCGGAGGGGGCGGTTCGGTGGCGGGATTTGATCAGCCGCAGGATCAGATTCCTGAATTTACTGAAATCTGGTCCTATGGATACGGGGACAAAAAGGTGGTTCGCATCGGCCTGCAGGGCGTGATTATGCGCGGACGGCAGGAACGTCTCCTCGGCTCGGATCCCGATATGGTGGAGCAGATCCTTGCGGAAATCCGGGCCGCCACGATTGATGAAGAGGTCGAGGGGATTATTCTGGAAGTTGATTCGCCCGGCGGCGGGGTGACACCCAGCGATGAAATTTATGCGGCACTGGAAAAATTCAAACGGGTTGATGAGAATCGTGTTATTCTGGTTTTTGTCCGCGATCTGTGTGCTTCGGGCGGATATTATGCATCCATGGCGGGCGATTATATCATGGCGGAACCGACGGCCATCGTCGGCTCCGTCGGGGTCATTATGCAGACCATGAATATGAAAGGGCTGGGTGATATGATCGGCCTCAGCTCGGTTACGATTGCCTCCGGCGAAAACAAAGACATGCTCAACCCGTTTGAAGAGGTGAATCCGGCACATCTGAATATGCTGCAGACGCTGGTCGATTCTATGCAGCAGCGTTTTGCCGCGATTGTGATGGATTCCCGTGGGCTGGAAGATGATGCGTTGCTCGACGGCCGTGTTTTCAGCGTCGGTCAGGCGCTGGAGGAAAATCTGATCGATGGGGTCGGTTATTGGGAAGATGCCGTTGAAAAAATGTGTGAACTGCTGGATGTGGATGAGCTTTATCTGGTTCGCTATGGCCGTGAAATGGGCTTCCTGGACAGCTTGTTTGCCTCGAAAACTCCGCATGTTCCGACGCTGGATCTTGCGGTTGATCCGCCCCGTTTTATGTATCTTTGGAAACCCTGATTTATTGGAGTACGTTGAAATGAAAAAATCGTATTTACTTGTTATACCCGCACTGGCTGTTTTAACCGGCTGTGAAACCCTTCAGACCCCGCAGCAGCGCCGGACTGTGCAGGCTCGTGAGCAGGCGGCCGCCCGTCAGGCCGAAGAACGTGCGTATCGTATGCAGGGTGCGGTGGAAACGGTGGAGATGGAAAATGCCCGGCTCATGCAGGAGCTTCAGTCGCTGCGCAGCCAGGTGAATGCGATGAATGGTCAGATCAGTTCGCTCAACAGTAAAATGAATGCACTGGATGCCCGGCAGAAAAAGGAGATGGCCAACCTTATTAAAGAGGTGCAGGCTCTCCTGCGTAAGGGTGCTGCCAGCCGGCCCGCATCTTCCGGAAGTTCCTCCGTTCACCGGGGTTCCGGTCGCGAACATATTGTCGAATCCGGTCACACTCTTTCTGCTATTGCCCAGGCCTATGGCACAACGGTCAAGGCCATTAAGCAGGCGAATAACCTGAAATCCGACCAGATCCGCGTTGGTCAAAAGCTGTTTATTCCGGAATAAAACGAATCAGGGTTCTTCTACCTTGAGTCGGAAGTAACGAACTGGACTGTCGTCGACCGGACCTTGTTCCTGTGCCGGTGAGTTTGCGGCCGGGAATGAGGGGGGCGCGGGATTCAACTCGGTCCACTCAACCAGATTGGTGCTGGTTTCGATGTTGAAATCGAGTCCGGCCAGTTGGTTATAGGAAAAGTTCAGCATATTGCCGTCGATTTGGAAATCATACTGGAGACGATCCTGTGCATTGTAGGGATCGGTGCGGGCAATCCGTTCGCGATCGTTGGTGACGCCGTCGCCATCCGGGTCCTCGTCGGGACCGCCGGGATCGGTGGTTTGCTGGGCCCGCCACTCTTCATAGGTCGGGTAGAGATGGAGTTCCTGTTCAATCCAGTCGCTGATGACCTGTTCTGCTATGAGATCGCGGCGGTTGGATCCGATAGGTGGCATGCGTTGAAACGGTGACGTCCCGGCCATTCGGTCGAGGATTACCGAATTCTCGGGTTCTCCGGCCACGGCAAAACAGGCATTACTGTTCCCGTTATCGAAGCCGATTGCGCCGTTGTAGATTTCCGCATTCACGAAGGGGTCCGCCATTAGTCCATTCCAGGCCGAAGGTGTTGCGCTTTCCGGGCGGTGACAATGTGAACAGTTGACATCAAAGTACGAGCGTACACGGGCGTGAAGACTCTGGCTTTCATCGTCAATCGGGAATATGCGGGGAAGAGAGGTGACGTCATCGACGGTATTGCTGAAAAAACCGGACTGTGCCAGCTGTGAGACCTGATTGGTTATCACATTTCCGAACGTATAATCACGATTGAGCTGACGGGTATTGAAGGAGAGGGCGTATCCACCGGCTTTGGTGTGGCACTGCATGCATTCGCTTCGGCTGGGATAGCCCCAGGTCTGCTGGTAGGTGCTGTTATCCGGCTGTGTGACGGTATAGGTTACATTGGTTCCTTCAGCGGGGACCAGATAGGCTTCCGTATCGGTATCATTCCACTGATAAGTGATGCCGTAAATGCCATCTTCGGTTTTTACAATAAACCGGGTTTCCAGGCGCTTCCATACCCCGGGTTCTCCAAGATCGGTGCGCAGATCAAAGTGTTTAATCCATACCGCGCCGGTTGGGAGTTCCCAGTTTTTGTCCCGGGCCCAGCCAGCGTGATCGTTGGGGTCGGGAATGGAGAACCATCGTTGTTTTTCGGCGTCATCGGACCAGAGATCCGCATTGGTTTCGTAGGCAACGATTCCGCTGTTCGGGGTCAGCGAGGCTAGATCGGAAAAAGCCCCGGTATCGGTCAGAGTGGCGGGCAGTGAGCCGGTTGCCGGCCCGCTCGCAGTAAGCTGTTTGATTTTCCCGTCGATATAATCGGCCGCCAGAATCTCTTTGGTGGCGGGATGTTCGCCGAAAGCCACGAGAAAGGATTCTGTTGCAATCACCTCATCGGTGAAAACGCCGGAGCCTTCTTCTGTTTCGGTCAGTGCCCATACGCGGCCATCATACGATTCAGAGAAGATATATTTTCCGAACAGTTGGGGCAGGCTTTCTCCGCGATACACGCGTCCGCCGATAACACTGTATGAACCGGATTCATGAGGGTATTCGAAGATGGGATCGGCCGGGTTGAATCCGGGCGGGGGTGTCGGTGCTCCGATCCTTTCGATGGTACCTTCCAGATAATCCCATCCGCAGTTGTCGCCTTTATTGACCAGATGGATCTCCTCCCGTGCGTTTTCGCCGACGTCTCCGACAAAAAGACGGCCCGTCAGTGGATCAAACCCCATTCTCCAGGGGCTGCGCAGGCCGGTGGCCCAGAATTCGGTCCGGATATTTCCCGTCAGCGGGATTCCGTTATAATGCGTTGCGCCCACAAAGGGATTGTCGGGGGGGATGCCGTACCGGGCGATACCGTTATCTCGGATAACGGCATCCGTGCCCTGATCATCGTGTGGATTGGGTTCCAGGCTCCCCGGTTTTTTATCGACATCAATCCGGATGATTCCCGAGAAAAAATTCAATTCAATATTCTGGCTGTTTTCATAGCGGTCTTCTATTTCGCCCTCGTCACCGAGGGGGATATAAAGGTAGCCGTCCTCTGGCCCGAAATGCAGGTCACCTCCGTTATGGTTGGGGCTGTCATCCGGTTGGTCAATAAGAATGTATTCGGTTGAAAGGTCAACGGTTCCGGAACTATCCCAGTCGACGGGGGCGGTAAACCGGCTTAGTCGGTCCCGGCGAGGAAAAGAGGTCGTGTAGAAAACATAGAAATAGCGGTTACTTTGAAAGTTCGGATGAAAAGCGAGTCCGAGAAGACCTTGGTCATAAGAGAGGCCAATTCGGCTGGAAAAGTCTGCAAATGTCGATTTCTGTGGTGTGCCATCCAGATCGGTGATGCGCATGATTTTTCCTGGCTGCTCGACAATAAAAAGCATATTGCTTTCGCCGGGCGGGCTAACAATGGCAACGGGTTTTTCGAACGGACTGAGCGTAGGAAAGGCATCGGTAAAAGCAAAGCTGTTGTATTCGGGCGCTGCGGCCGGAAGGTTCAGTGTGGTATTGGCTTCGCGCACAAGTTGAGAGAAGGCACTTCCTGTGCAGATAATGAGCAGGATAAAAAGACGTATCAGTCTGTTGGATATATGCATGGGTTGTCCCTTTGCAGATGCGTTTGAATTTTTTTTGATTAAATAGCCCAGGCGAGCAGGAGAGGAATGGTGATGACGCCGGCAATGTGGGTGACGAGCAGGGTGGAGGCAATAAAGTCGGAATCGCCGCCGAAACGTTCACTGAAAATCAGGCTGGTGACGGCGGCGGGCATCGTAGCGATGACGCAGAGAATACCGTATGCGGTTTCCTCCATTGGAATCATTTTAAGAACCAGGATGAAAAGGATCGGGGTGGCGATCAGGCGTAATGCGGAGAGCAGCCAGACATGTCCATCGAACGCGGCTTTGACATCGAGCGCGGCAATGCGGCTGCCGGATACCACCATTGAAACAGCGACAGCGGCGCGGCCGATGGTTTCGGCCCCGAAGTCTGCCAGTTCCAGTATGCGCAGAACCAGATCGGAGGCGATTCCAACATTTGGAATTTCCGGATGAAGCAGATCGCGAACGCAGACCCAGCAGATGGAAAAAATCAGAACGATCAGCGGCGGGCCGAACATCATGCGTATGCCTTCGCTCAGTTTACTGGATCGGTTGAACAGAAAAACGCCGACGGTCCAGACGGTAAGCTCGAAACCCATAGAGGCAAAGACGAGCAGTGCAACGCCTTTTTCGCCCCAGGCGAGCATGACGAGAGGGAGAGGCAGGAACAGATAGTTGTTAATGGTGTTCTGGAAGAGAAAGGCACTGGCACGCTGCCGGTCGATGCCTTTCAGAAATTTGAGTGCAAGGAGGCCGAGCAACAGGCCGGTTCCGGCAATAGCCAGCGCCATTACGGGCATAATCCAGTTGGCCGCAAGTTCCCGGGCATCGAGTTTGGTGACGGAGGAAAAAATGAGGCAGGGATAGATTACTGCGATCAGCACCCGAACCATTTCGGACGTGCCTACTGCGCTGATCATACCGCGTTTTCGGACAATGAAGCCGATCAGCATCAGGATCAGAATAAATAAAATCTGGAGCGCGTAGTTCATAAAATTTCCAATGTCTGGGGTAGGGAATAAGCCGACTCGCCTGGATTGGAAAGTACCATTTTTGTTTTTTAACGTTAAAAGGGTTCGAGCCGGTGCCCGGGATGCGGTAAATGAAACCTCATTATGAAGATAGCATTTTTCAGTACCAAACCTTATGATAGAAAGTTTTTCGATCGGTGTAATGAGGGCTTCGGCCATGAGATTACCTACTTCGATACGCGTCTTGTCCGGGAAACGGTTAAGCTTGCAGAGGGCTTTGAATGTGTCTGCGTTTTTGTGAATGACCGCGTGGATGCCTCTGCGCTGATTGCGCTGGCGGCGCAGGGTACCCGGCTGGTGGCGCTGCGGTGCGCCGGATTTAATAATGTCGATATCAAGAGCGCGAAAGAGCTGGGTGTGACTGTGATGCGTGTTCCGGCGTATTCACCGTATGCGGTGGCGGAGCACACCGTTGGGCTGATGCTGGCACTGAATCGTAAGATTTATTGGGCCAATTCGCGCGTTAAAGAAGGTAATTTTTCACTGGACGGTCTGTTGGGCTTTGATATGCGGACTCGGACGGTCGGGTTGGTGGGTACCGGAAAAATCGGGGAGCGTGTGGCCAGTGTGCTTTCGGGCTTCGGTTGCCGGATTATTGCGCACGACAAAGTGGAAAATCCGGTTTGTAAGGAACAGTTCGACGTCGAATATGTGAGTCTGGATGAGTTATTTTGCACCTCGGATATCATTTCGCTGCATTGTCCTCTTTTCAAAGAAACCATGCATCTGATCAACAGTGAGACGATTTCGAAAATGAAAAAAGGCGTCATGATCATCAATACCAGCCGCGGCGCGCTGATTGATGCCAAAGCGGCGATCGAGGGGCTGAAGTCGGAAAAAATCGGCTATCTGGGCATCGATGTTTACGAAGAGGAGGAGGAACTCTTTTTCGAAGATAAAACGTTTGAAATTCGAACCGACGATGTTTTTGCTCGTCTGACGACTTTCCCGAATGTGGTGATTACCGGTCACCAGGCCTACTTTACGCAGGAGGCGGTTACTGCCATTTCAAAAACCACGCTCGAAAATATCACAGCCTATGAAAACGGCGGCGAGCTGGAGAATGCAGTGATTTCGGACTGATGTCGTTTTTTCGATGACAGGGAATGCTGATTTCCAGCCTTTGGAAAAAGAGGAATTACCGCTTGCATGAGAGCAGGATACGTCTATTATGGCGCGCTCGTTCATGGGAGAAGTGTGTTTCGGCTGAGTGGCCGGCGCTTTGAACATGGTTGTAAATAAAATTAAACAAAAAGGTCAGGGTGCGCGTGTGCCCGCTTTAAACATGGAATCAACAACTAACAAAGACCTGGGTGCGGACAACGCAGCCATGGAAGCAATGTACGACGAAACCCTGAAAAACTTCACGGAAGGTTCGATCGTACCCGGCAAAATCCTGAGCGTAATTGACGGCGATGTGCTCATCGATATCGGATACAAATCCGAAGGCATCGTTCCTGTACAGGAATTCAAAGATCTCGACGAAGATCCCGTCGGCCAGGAAACAGAAGTTTTCCTCGAACAGCTCGAAGACAAAGACGGAATGATCGTCATTTCCAAACGCCGTGCTGAACAGCAACGTGCATGGGACTACGTCGTTAACGAATGTGAAGAAGGCAGCATTGTTGAAGGCACCATCAAGAACATCGTTAAAGGCGGCTTCATTGTTGATGTCGGTGTTGACGCGTTCCTTCCGGGCTCCCAGCTCGATGTTACCCCGGTTCGTAATCCTGACGAACACATGGGTAAAACCTATCAGTTCCGTATCCTCAAGATTAACCTTGAGCGTAAAAACATCGTTGTATCCCGCCGCGAACTCATTGAAGAGTCCCGCCGCGAATCCCGCCGTAAGATCCTTGCGGAAATCCAGGTCGGCCAGGTCCGTCCGGGTGTGGTCAAGAACATCACCGACTTCGGTGCATTCGTTGATCTCGACGGCATCGACGGCCTGCTCCATGTCACCGATATGACTTGGGGCCGCATCAACCATCCGTCCGAGCTGCTTAAGGTCGGCGATGAACTGAATGTGATGATTCTCGATATCGACCTCGAGAAAGAACGCATCAGCCTCGGCCTCAAGCAGACCATGGATAATCCGTGGGAAGAAATCGAAGCCCGCTACCCGATCGGCGGCCGTGTACACGGTAAAGTCGTCAACCTCGCTCCGTATGGTGCGTTCGTTGAGCTCGAAGAGGGTGTCGAAGGTCTTGTTCACGTTTCTGAAATGTCCTGGACTAAACGGATCCAGCGCGCAGCAGACGTTCTGAGCGTCGGCGACGAAGTGGATGCAGTGGTTCTGAATGTCAGTACCGATGACAAGAAGATCTCCCTCGGCATGCGCCAGACCGAAGAAAACCCGTGGGAAGTGGTTGCCGGTAAATACCCGATCGGTTCGCTGGTTGAAGGTAAAGTCCGCAACTTCACCTCATACGGTGCGTTCGTTGAACTCGAAGAAGGTGTTGATGGCATGATTCACGTGTCGGATATGTCCTGGACCCGCAAGGTCAACCATCCGTCTGAAGTCCTCAAGAAGGGCGAAGAAGTTCAGACCGTGGTTCTCGAAATCGATTCCACCAATCAGCGTATCAGCCTCGGCCTCAAGCAGGCGCAGGATGATCCGTGGGCCGGCATTGTTGACCGCTACCCGATCGGTGCGAAAGTCAGCGGCATCGTCACCAAGATCTCGTCCTTCGGCGCATTCGTTGAAATCGAAGAAGGTATCGACGGTCTGGTTCACATCAGCCAGATCTCCGATGATCACGTTGAAAAAGTGAAAGACGTTCTGAATGTCGGTGATACCATTGAAGCCCGTGTGGTGAAAGTGGATCCGGTTGAACACCGCATCGGCCTGAGCGTCAAAGCCGCCAAGGTTAAAGATGACGAATTCGAAGTTCAGGAAGACATGCTCGAAGGACTGCAGTCCGGTGAAGAGCTGGTCGACCTCGGCTCCGCCTTCGATAACGCCTTCGGTGATGCCCTCGAAGAGTGGCACCCCGGTGACAAGAAATAGACTTCTTGCGCTGAATGTTGAAAACCTGCCCGGATTCGGGCAGGTTTTTTTGTGACTTTCGTGCGTGTTTGTGGCTAAATGCGCGCTTTATTTTCTGTAACGAATAAATCGGTTTGAGCAAACACATGAATATTGAAGAGCAAGTTGATTTCCTGACAGCACGGTCGGTGGACTTTGTGAGCCGGGACGAGCTGAAAAAGAAACTCGAAAAATGCGCGGCCGAAGGGCGCGGGCTGCGGGTGAAATATGGTGCCGACCCATCCGCACCGGATATCCATCTCGGCCATGTGGTCGGGCTCAATAAATTGCGCGAATTTCAGGATGCCGGCCATACGGTCGTTTTTATTATCGGCGACTTCACCGGGATGATCGGTGATCCATCCGGAAAATCAGCCACGCGCCCTGCGCTGTCGAAAGAGCAGGTTGCAAAAAATGCCGAGAGCTATAAAGAGCAGGTTTTCAAGATACTCGATCCGGAAAGAACCGAAGTCCGTTTCAATTCTGAATGGCTCGGCGAAATGAAATTTGAAGACGTGATTCGTCTGACGGCCCACGTCACTGTTGCACAGATGCTGGCGCGCGATGATTTTTCCAAGCGCTATGCGGAAAACCGTCCGATCTCGCTGGTGGAATTTCTTTATCCGCTGGTGCAGGCCTACGACTCGGTCATGATCGAGGCCGATATTGAGCTCGGTGGAACCGATCAGCTTTTCAATCTGCTGCTCGGCCGTGAACTGCAGAAAGTGATGGGGCAGGAACCGCAGTGTGTGATGACGCTACCGCTGATCGAAGGGCTTGACGGCGTGCAGAAAATGTCGAAGTCGCTCAATAACTATGTGGGCGTCAACGAAGAAGCGCGCGATATGTACGGTAAATTGATGAGTGTGCCGGATGACCTGATGTGGAAATATTTTGAATATATTCTCTGCTGGCCGGCCGAAAAAGTGGCTGAAACAAAAGCCAAGGTGGAACACGGAGAACTGCATCCGCGTGCGGTGAAGGATATGCTCGGTCAGGGCGTGGTTTCCCGGTTTATCGGTGAAGCCGAAGCTAAAGCAGCTTCCGAAGAATTTACGCGTATCTTTGCGCAGAAGGAACTTCCGGACGATATTCCGGAAGTCATCGTGCCGGCTGGAGAAATCGGGTTGCTCAGCCTGATGGTGCAGGCCGGGCTCTGTAAGAGCAACGGTGAAGCACGACGCCTGATCAAGCAGGGCGCGGTAAGGATTAACGACGAAAAAGTGACGGACGAACGCGCTCAGATCACGCCGGAAGACGGCATGATTATCCGCTCCGGAAAGCGTGGCTTTGCTCAGGTCAAAATTGGATAGGTTCGTGACGAGTGAGCGTTGAGGCGTGATCAGCATCAGGCACACCTCAATCATCACTCATCGCGCAGACAACACGGAGGTTAGATACAATGGCAGGTCATAGTAAGTGGGCTAACATTAAGCACAAAAAAGCGGCGGCCGATTCGGCGCGCGGTAAAATTTTCAGTAAAATCGCCAAGGAAATCATCGTGGCGGCAGCGGCCGGCGGCGGCAATGTGGATGACAATATTCAGCTGCGTGCTCTGGTACAGAAAGCCAAAGGCGTTTCCATGCCGAAGGACAACATCGAACGTGCCATCAAGAAGGGGACGGGCGAGCTTGAAGGGGGGACTCTTGAAGAAGGTTCCTACGAATGCTATGCCGCCGGGGGAATTGCCGTGGTGGTGAAAGTGCTGACCGACAATAAAAACCGCTCGGCATCCGAAGTGCGCCATGCTTTCACCAAAGCCGGAACGGAGCTGGCCCCGCCCGGATCGGTCAGCCGTATGTTCCAGCGCAAAGGACAGATTTTTATTGAGAAAGATCAGACCGATGAAGATACGCTGATGGATGTTGCGCTCGAAGCCGGCGCCGAAGATTTGAAGACGGATGGCGATCAGTTTGAAGTGATTACCGAGCCGAATGATTTTGATAATGTTTCCGATGCCATTACCAAAGCCGGTATTGAAATGGCTGAATCAGAAATTACGATGATTCCGGATCTCGTGACGGAAGTGACGGATGTGGATCAGGCCAAAAAAATTATGGGCTTTATTGAAGCGCTGGAAGCGCTTGATGATGTTCAGGATGTCTATTCCAACTTTGACATTTCGGATGAAATTGCGGCGCAGCTCGAAGCTGAGTAGCACATCTGTGCACAGTGTGGTTGAAGGGCGCGAATTTGTTCGCGTCCTTTTTTGTTTTCAGGGATGCTGTAGATATGGCGAAAGAGACAGTCAGAATTCTGGGGATTGATACGTCGCTGCGTTCGACAGGCGTTGCGGTGATTGAGGTTCGGGGGCAGGATATGCGGGCGTTGGCCTATGGCCGGATCCATAATAAACCAAAGCTTCCGCATTCCCAGTGTCTGGAAAATATTTATAAAACGATTTCCGACCTGATTGAGGATCATCAACCGGACTATGCTGCAATCGAGGGAGCTTTTTTTGCAAAAAACCCGAAAACAGCGATGGTGCTCGGGCAGGCGCGCGGCGCGGCGATTGCGGCTTGCGCGGTGCAGCAGTTGAGCATCTCCGAGCATACGCCGCGCAAAGTAAAGTCCTCTGTGGTGGGCACCGGGACAGCCGATAAAACGCAGGTTGCAAAAATGGTGATGCGTCTACTGAATCTTAAAGAGCAGCCTCAGGAAGATGCCGCAGATGCGCTGGCCATTGCCATCTGCCATCATCATCAGCTGGCTCTTCCGGCAGAGATGCAGGCAAAGACGATTTGAAATGATATTTTTCCTCACAGCGGACTCCAAGGTCACGGCGGACTCAGCGTTATTGTGCTCCAGCGAAGCGGGGGTGAAAAATGATTAAAGATGTATGGGAGACCGAATTTGAGATTCGCTCGTATGATGTGGATACGAATTGTACGGCCCGTTTAGCAGTGTTTTGCAGATTTATGCAGGAGGCGGCCTACCTGCATGCTGAACATTTCGGGCTGGGTCACACCCACCTGGCTCCATCCAATATGGCCTGGGTGCTCGCGCGTATGCGGCTGGAAATTGAACGTTTGCCGAAATGGGGGGAACGCGTAACGCTTCGTACCTGGCCGTCGGGCCGCGATCGTCTTTTTTATTATCGTGATTTTGAATTTACGGATGCCGCCGGCGAAACCATTCTGCTTGCGAGCACCGCCTGGTTTGTCATCGATTACAAAAAGCGCGTGCGGGTCAGTCCTGACTGGTGGACCCGTGCGGATTTTCCGGCCGGAAGAAAGCTCTTTGATTCAAAGCTGTCGAGGCTGAAAACCTGTGGTTGCACTGCGGGATCATCTATGTCGGTGAATTACGGGGATCTCGATCAAAACGGCCACGTCAGCAATATTCGGTATGTGGAATGGATCATGAATAACCTGTCGTTGGAATTTCATCAGTCACACAGGATTCTGGCTCTGGAAGTGAACTATCTTTCTGAAGCGGTCTATGGCCAGGAAGTGTCCATTTGTCAGCTTCAGGACGGTCATCTTATTAACCATGGGATTATGGCCGGCGGAGAAGACCTCTTTCGTGCACAGACGAAATGGAAAACAATCTGATTAACCCAGGAGATGGTGATGATAAACAGAACAAATTTCATAGCAGCAATGGCTGCAGCTTCAGGAACGGTTACTTTTGCCGGAGGGCGTCAGCCGAAACCGCAGTTCAATATTTCGTTGGCGCAGTGGTCCGTCCGTAAGCTGCACCGCGGTGAAGAGCCGGGGGCCGAAAAGCTTTCTCCGCTCGATTTTGCGGTCTATGCAAAGAACTCCTGCGGTATCAGTGCGCTCGAATACGTCAACTCGTTCTATTTCGGGAAAGAGGGGAATGAAGCCTATTTTAATGAACTGAAAAAACGGGCCGATGATCAGGGCGTTAAGAGTTTGCTGATCATGTGTGATCGCTGCGGGCGCGTAGGTGATCCGAAAGAAGCCGCGCGTATAACAACCGTTGAAAAACACAAGCCCTGGATGGAGGCCGCTGCGCAACTCGGCTGTCATTCCATCCGTGTGAATGCGGGGAGCTCAGGGAGTTTTGAAGAACAGCAGAAACTGGTCGCTGACGGACTGATCAGACTGGCGGAAGTTGCGAAGCCTTATGGACTGAACGTGATTGTTGAAAATCACGGCGGTCTATCCAGCAACGGGGCCTGGCTTGCCGGTGTAATGAATCGGGTGAATCTTCCGACCGTTGGAACGCTTCCGGACTTTGGAAATTTCATGATCAACCGTAAAACCGGCGAGGAATACGACCGCTACAAAGGTATGGAAGAGCTGATGCCGTTTGCTAAAGGGGTCAGTGCAAAAAGTCATGCATTTGATGCCGAAGGCAATGAAACGACCAAAGACTATTATCGGATTATGAACATTGTGGCCGATTCCGGCTATTCCGGATACATCGGTGTTGAGTGGGAAGGCGCTGCGCCGGGAACCACCGAAGGGATTCTGCTGACCAAAGCGCTGATTGAAAAGGCCATTGCCGCGTTGTAGCAAAGGTTCCGCCTGCGCCTTTCCGGGGCGGAGCACTGAAGGTAAAAAAGCCGAAGGTCCCGGACCTTCGGCTTTTTGATTTAAGTCGACATCGGCCGATTTTTAGTAGTTTTCGCCGAGCACTTCGAAGTGTGCCTGCGGATGTGCACACGCGGGGCACATTTTCGGGGCTTCTTCGGCTTCGTGAATGTATCCGCAGTTCCGGCACTGCCAGATGACCACACCGTCTTTCTTGAAGACCTTGCCGGCTTCCAGATTGGCGAGCAGATCGCGGTATTGTTTTTCGTGCTGTTTTTCGGCGATGGAAATTTTTTCCCAGATGACCGCTGCGGCTTCAAAACCTTCCTCCCGGGCTTTGGCTGCGAAGGCCGGATAGAGATCGGACCACTCTTCATGTTCGCCTTCAGCTGCCGCTTTCAGGTTTTCTGCAGTGGTTCCGATTACCCCGGCCGGAAATTCCGCAGTGATTTCGCACATGCCGCCTTCCAGCTGTTTAAAGAAGCGCTTGGCGTGTTCTTTTTCCTGATCCGCGGTTTTGGCAAACATCGCCGAAATCTGAACGAGACCTTCTTTTTTGGCCGCGCTGGCAAAGTAGGTGTAGCGCATGCGCGCCTGGGATTCCCCGGCGAATGATTTCATCAGATTCTTTTCAGTTTCTGTACCTTTCAGGCTTTTCATGATGTGTACTCCTTGTTGTTAGTTAACTTGATTTACAGTTGTGGCAGACGCCGTGTACCTGCAGATGCAGAGACTCAACCTCGCCTAGATTTTCAATACCCTCCGGCAGGGCGGGAGGGGTGCTCAAATAGATGTCGGTAATTTTTCCGCATTTAGTGCAGATATAATGGTGGTGCTCGTCGGTATTGGCATCAAATCGCGCGCGCCCGCAAACGGGATTCACGCGGCTGATCAGTCCGGTCTCCTCCAGCGAGGCCAGCGTACGGTAGACCGTATCGGGGGAGATGGTCGGCAGGCGTTTCCGCACCCGTTTGAAAATGGTGTCCGCATCCGGATGTTCGCCGGAGGCGGCGACCTCCCGGAAAATTTCCATCCGCTGATGCGTCATACGCAGGCCGTTGGCGCGACACGTTTCAGTCAGCTGCCCGAGGCGCTGCTCTATTTCTGCTGGATCAATCTTATGCATGTTCAATATCGGTATGCGCCGAAATCTCCGCGTTGGTGGTGACCAGGTTTCTGGTATTCAGGTCCGACACTTCCGTGTGGCCGGTGATGCGGGAAAAGGTTTTCAGCTCTTCCGTGCAGACGTTCAGATAGTTGGCCAGACGCTGTGCCGATTGGTCGATGTCGAAGCGTTTCCGCAGTTCGGGATCCTGGGTGGCAATCCCCACGGGACATTTTCCTGAATTACACATACGGTACTGCTGGCAGCCGATCGCCATCATCGCGGCGCTGGCCACGGCCACGGCATCAGCCCCCATCGCCAGCGCTTTAGCCATATCCGATGAAACACGGAATCCGCCGGTGATGATCAACGATACTTCGGAGTTTACGGCATCGAGATATTTGCGCGCACGGTGCAGGGCATAGATGGTTGGAATCGAGGTGGAATCCTTGATGTATTTCGGGGCGGAGCCCGTGGCACCGGCCCGGCCGTCGAGCGTGATAAAATCGGGATTGGCCGTCAAAGCAAACGCCAGGTCATCTTCGATATTTCCCGCCGCCATTTTGATGCCGATCGGCCGGCCGCCGGAGGCTTTCCGCAGTTCATCCACCTTGGCTTTCAGGTCATCGGCGGTTTGAATGTCGGGAAAGGTCGAGGGACTGATAATTTCTTCGCCGACTTTACGGCCGCGTACAGCGGCAATCTCATCGGTCACTTTATCGGCCGGCAGATGGCCGCCCATGCCGGGTTTGGCTGACTGGCCGATTTTAATTTCGATGGCATCTGCGCGCTGCAGATTTTCATCTGTCACGCTGTAACGGTTCGGGACATATTCAAAGATATACTTATGCGCGGAGCTGATGCTCTCTTCAAGAATACCGCCCTCGCCGGAACACATCCCGGCTCCGGCCAGCGCACTGCCTTTGGCCAGTGCAATTTTGGCTTCTTTCGAAAGCGCCCCGTAGGACATGTGCGAAACCAGAATCGGGATATTCAGCTCCATTGGTTTGGCGGCGTTTCTGCCGATGACGGTTTGGGAGGAAACGTCGGCATCGTGCGCCAGCGGCATGGGATTGAGCTGGGCGCCCCGGAACAGCAGATCATCCCAGGAAACAACCGGGAGTTTCGTCCGCATCGGTTCATAAATAGAGTGCCCGGTTTTGGCCATTTCATGGATGTCCTTCATCCCGTTTTCGGTTTCATCGGATGGCCGCTCCCACTCTTTCAGATAGGGAGAGGTTTCCTCGTGCGGCAGCAGGTTGGTTGAATGGCCGACCGGTTCTGCTTCCGGTTTTTTATCGAACAGCTCTGCACCGGCACCGCAGACCGGGCAGGCTTCGGGGGCTTCGGGGCCCTCGTGTTCATAACCGCAAACCGTGCATATATATGTTGTCATTGTTTTCGCCTAATCCATTTACATTTTTAAAAACAGTCGTTTGTCAGCAGCATCGTGCGCCGTTTAAATCAGTTCCGGATCGCACATGATTTCCACCAATGCGGGTCCTTCATGCGCCAGTGCGGTTTTCACGGCGTCAGCAATTTCATCTGCTTTAGTAACCCGGAACCCTTTGGCGCCGCAGATTTCGGCATACGCGGAAAAGTCCGGATTGTGCAGGCCGGTTTCCCAGACCGTCATTTCAGCCATGCGCTGTTCAGTACTGATTTTTCCGAGCTCATGGTTGTTGATGAGGATATGGGTGATGTTCATGCCGTACTTCACAGCCGTGCAGAGTTCGCCCATGTACTGCCCAAACCCGCCGTCGCCCGTCAGGGCAATAATCGGTCGGTCCGGGGCTGCCGCCCAGGCCCCCATGGCGGCGGGATAGCCGAATCCGATCGAGCCGAGATACCCCGACATCAAAACCGGTTGACCCTTGCTTTCAAAATAGCGCCCGAACGAATAGGTGTTGTTGCCCACGTCCACGGCAATTACGGCATTTTCCGGAATCAGTTCGCTGAGTGTTTCAAAGACGATCGCTGCATTCAGGCCATCACCCTGATCTTTAGCCGCGCGATTTTGTTTCTCGGTTTTCCATTTGGCCTTTTTCTCCGCAATTTCAGTACGGCGGTCTTTACTCGCCGGATCTTCCAATCCCTGTAAAAGCAGACCGGCGGTTTTTCCGATGTCTCCCACCATTGGAACATCAACCGCATGGAATTTTCCGAGGGTGATCGGATCGCGGTCCACCTGAACGGTTGCAATATCCGGGGTAATGCCGGTATGGGCGGAAAAGGAAGCGCCGAAAACGAGGAGGAGGTCGGCGGAGTTCATAAAGTGGGCGGAAACCGGTGTGCCGCTGCGGCCGAGTACACCGCAGCCCAGTTCATCGTCGTCGCGGATCAGCCCTTTAGCTTTAAAGGTGGTGATCACCGGGCAATTGAGTTTTTCGGCCAGCTTTTTAACCGCGTCCATTTCAAACCGTGCGCCGTGGCCGACGATGATGGCCGGTCGTTCGGCTTTGTTTAAACGTTCCAGTGCCTGGGAAAGAGAAGATGCTGACGGTGAAATTGCAAGATCCGGAAGCCGGCCTTCCGGATTGCCAGGGGGTTGATTCGGCACGGGCAGCGTCTGTACTTCGTTCGGGAAAATCAGGTGGCCGACATCGCGTTGCAGAATGGCATTTTTCAGCGCAAGATTCATCAGTTCCGCATGATGACTCGTTTCAAGCACCGTCTGGCTCCAGCAGGCGACACTGGAAAAGGCTGACGCGAGATCCACCTCCTGAAACGCTCCGGGGCCGAGCACCTGCGTGTCGATCTGTCCGGTAAGGGCCAGAACCGGAACGCGGTCCATGCGGGCATCCCAGAGTCCGGTGAGCAGGTTGGTGGCACCGGGGCCCGCAATAGAAAGACATGCAGCGGGTTTGCCGGTGAGTTTCCCGTAGGCCGAGGCCGCAAACGACGCCGCGCCTTCGTGCCGGATGCCGATATACTTCAGTTTGCCTGCTTCGCATTGCTTACGGATCGCATCCGCCAGTCCGAGATTGGAATGGCCGACCATACCGAAAACGGTATCAACGCCCCAGTTGACCATGGTTTCGGTCATGACTTCGGAAACAGTCCGCGGTGCTGCCGGATTTTGTCCGGGTACCGGTGTTTCAGCGACCACTTCAGTAAATTGATCTGCAGGAACACCGCAGACCGGGCAGGTCTCCGGCGGCTCCGGGCCTTCGTGTTCGTATCCGCAGACGGTGCATTTCCAAAGCCTGGAAGCCGGTGAAGCGGCCGAAGTTTCCCGTTCAAAAACCGAGGCGGGTGCGCTGCACACGGGGCAGGTTTCCGGAGCCTCTTCGCCTTCGTGAATATATCCGCATACTGTGCACTTCCACGTCATGGACCCAATCCCCGTAAATAAGAACTATTCCTATATCGGAGATAACGGAAGCAGGCCAGAGCAAAAAGCCGGGGTGGAGAATAGGTATTTTGTCTAAATAGATCTATGTCTTGCGGGCCAGTAACTGCACAACGGCACCGGGGCCGTAATGTTTGCTGCCTTCGTTGACTTCGCGCTCGGTTTCCAATGCCTGGAAAACTTCCAGGGATTGGAAATCATCTTTCAGCATTCCGGCGCTGTACAGGAGCTCCGGAACCGGGGGGCCGCCGGTGCCGGGCATCTCCAATTGCCGGGGAGTGTAGGCCTCGAGTAGAAAAATACCGTTTTCAGTCAGCGCCTCGGCTGAAGCGGCATGAACCTTTTTGCGGAGCGGGGGCGGGAGATGACAGAAAATGGAGACGATGTTGTCCCAGCAGTTCGGCTCTTCCGCATAGTCGTTCAGGTCCGCACAGATCGTGTTTATTTCCACGTTGTTTGCTTCGGCCAGTTCGCGGGCTTTGGCCAGCCCGGTTTCGGAGAGGTCGACCGAGGTGACCTCAAACCCCAGTTTTGCCAGATATACGCCGTTTCGTCCTTCGCCGTCCCCCAGACAGAGGACGCTGCCGGGTTTCAATTTATCGGTGTTGGCTTTAAGGAAGGCATTGGGTTCTGTGCCGTAGACAAATTCATCGGTTGAATAGGTTTTGTCCCACATTTCTTTGTACCTTGTTTTTTTGACACGATAACAGGATTCGCTGGAGTTGTGAACCTTGCTAATGCGCTTGCAAATATACCCCATCTACGTTGTTCTCTATCGTGTGCCTAGAAACTTTAAAATACAGGATGTGGGGGAAGGGTGTGATCATGATTGATGTGGCGATTGCGGGAAAACTGTCGGCGTTATTGCAAATGTCCACGAGGCATCTGTGCAATTGGCTGCGCGATTCTTTGTCAAAGCTGGATCAGGACTGGTGGAACTCGTTGGTTCTTTCCAATCTGTCGTATCAGCAGCGCCGGCGGGTGGAGCAAAGCGGGGTGACAACTCTTTCGCAGCTTGATCTAGCGGCTTTGTTACGTGTGTTGGATCGCAACTGGTATGAGATCTCGACGCGGTTCAATCTGACGAATCAGGATCGTAACTATCTCAAGGAGATGCAGACCGTGCGCAACCGTTGGGCGCATATGGATGCGCATGGGATTGAGCCTGACGACGTTTACCGCGATGTTGATACGCTTCAGCGTTTCTTGCGCGCCTTGGATGCGCCTGACACCCTGCTCGATTCCGTCGGACAGGTGAAAGATCTTGTCCGGAATGCGGAAATCGCGGGGGCGGGATCCGTGGAGCAACCCGATATTCTGCAGGAACCCCCGAAACCGGATGAACCGGAATCATCCGGTTTTTTTAGTGTCGGCAGTTTGGTTGCGCTTATTAGTAATCCTGAAAAAACGGGCGTGGTGATGAGTTCCGATGGTTCGGGCGATTCCGCCAAGTACACGGTCTTTTTGGATGGGAGGCCTCAGCCGTTTTATGTCACTCAACTTCAGCTCGCGGATCAGGTGTCCGATAAAAAGGTGGTCGAACTCAACGAGCTGCATAGTCTCTTGACGGGATTGCAGATTAGGCATCCTTCTCTTTCGACCCTCTATTCTCTGAATGCCGCCCGCATCGATTTCGTTCCATATCAGTTTCGTCCGGCGCTGAAAATTATTCAATCCGATCAGCCGCGCCTTTTGATTGCCGATAGCGTTGGTGTGGGCAAGACCATCGAGGCGGGGTTGATCCTGCGTGAGCTGCAGGCGCGGAGTAATGTGGAGTCCGTGCTGATTGTTTGTCCCAAGCCGCTCGTTGCCGAGCGCAAGTGGGAGCTGGAAATGAAGCGTTTCGATGAGCGCTTTGTCCCGCTTGACGGCAAAGCTCTGCGCCATTGCATTCATGAAACTGATTTGGATGGGGAGTGGCCGGACTCGCATGCCAAGGCCATCCTTCCGTACTCACTTCTTCAGGATGAGGCTTTGTTGAACGGCAATGCGAATGGTCGGAAGAAGCAACTGGGTCTGCTCGATCTCGATCCTCCGCCTAGGTTCGATCTGGTTATCGTGGATGAGGCGCACCATGTCAGGAATGCCTCTACCCACGCTTATAAAGCGGTTAGCTATTTTTGTGAGCATGCCGAGGCGGTTGTTTTGCTCACGGCAACCCCGGTGCAAATGGGCAACAACGATCTGTTTACGTTGCTGAATCTGTTGCGCCCTGATCTGGTGATCGATCCTGAAACCTTCGGGCACATGGCCGAACCCAATCCCTTCATCAACAAAGCCGTTAATCTGACGCGTGCGGGAGATGACGATTGGCAGGCAGGTGCTGTGGAAGCTCTGAACAATGCCGCGGGTACCGCATGGGGACAATCCATCCTAAAGAACAGTCCCGGATTCCAGACTTTGGTGAACGCGCTCGAAAAAAGCCCGTTATCGCGGGAAGAGCGTGTTGGTCTTGTGCGTCAGATGGAGGGATTCCACAGTTTTTCGCGGCTGATTAATCGAACGCGGCGCAGGGATATAGGAACCTTTTGTACCCGCAAGCCGGAGACCGTGGCGGTTGATTTCACGGAAGCTCAAAAGCAACTGCATACCGATCTGTTGAATTTTCAGGCCAAGGCGTTGGCGATTGTGCACGGTAGCCAAAACGTGCAGTTCATGATGAGCACGATCCGTCGTCAGGCGGCAAGCTGCATCTTTGGTTTGGCGCCGTTTATCTCCGATATTGTTCAACGACGGATCTCTGAACTCGAATGGCAGGAATCAGCGGACGATAACGGCGAACCGCCTGAATTTGTTAAGGTGCTGGAAAAAGAGGCGCGGGATATTGTCGCAGCGGCGAATGCATTGCCTCCGGAAGATCCCAAATATGACGCACTTCGGCGCATCGTGAACGGGAAGATTGAATTGCCGAATAACAAGCTGATGGTTTTCAGCACCTTCCGGCACACGTTGGCTTACCTAGAGCGGAAACTCCGCGCCGACGGTATTCGCGTTGGTATGGTGCACGGGAACGTTAAGGATGAAGACCGTCTTGTGCTGCGCAACCGTTTCGAGCTTCCCAAGGAAGATTCCGCCGCTTTGGACGTGCTGCTCTTTTCCGAGGTTGGGTGCGAGGGCCTCGACTATCAGTTCTGCGACATGATGGTCAATTATGATCTGCCGTGGAATCCCATGCGGATCGAGCAGCGCATCGGCCGCATCGATCGCCGTGGGCAAAAGAGTGAGGCGGTCGGCATCTACAACATGGTTACGCCCGGCACGGTTGACGCGGACATTTACAACCGCTGTCTATCGCGTATCGGCGTCTTCGAGGCCAGCATCGGGGAGTGCGAAGAAATTTTGGGGGATATCACCCGCGAGATCAGGAATATCGCCGATAACCTCGAGCTCACAAAAAAAGAGCGTCAGTCAAAGCTGGAGCAACTGGCCGACAACGAAGTCCGCAAGGTTCAGGAACAGCAGCGTTTGGAAGAGCGTGAGCACGAACTCTTTGGCCTGAGGCTTCCCCGCAATGTCCCCGATGCCGAACTACGGGCATCCGAAAGCTATTGGCTTTCGTCGGCATCTCTTCAGCGCTTTGTGCTTCAATATCTGAACCGGCGCCTCGGTCAATCGGAATATATCTTGGGCGAAAAACCGCTGAAAACCCTGCGCCTGTCGCAGGAGGCCCGTGGAAAGCTGTTGGAGGACTATCGCAAGTTGGCCGTCTCTAAGACTCCCATGAATCGGGATTGGGAAAAATGGCTCAAGGGGGCCGAACTCCATGCCTCCATCACCTTCGACTCCGCCTGTGCCGCGGATCATCGCGAGTCGCTATTCATCATGCCCCTGCACCCGTTGGTGCGGCAGGCCGCGAGCTATCTCGATGTCGCCGAACCCGTCCACACGGCGTTGCGCGTGCGGGGCAATGGACTGGTTCCGGGCAGTTATCCTTTCGCTGTCTATGCATGGGAAATCAAAGGACTTCGTCCGGAACTTCGGCTTGTTCCCGTTTGCGACAACGAAGAAATAAGGCTGGGCTTCTTCGACTTCCTTGAATCGGGCGCCGCGGTTGATCCCGTGCAACATCCGGTGCAGGAGGTGGAGGTTGACTCCCTCGATAAGGTGCATCATGAGTTATGGTCATTGGAGAAGGCGGAGCATCAGGCCCAGACCGCCGAGATGGTTCGGTTCCGGCAGGAAAGTCTCGAAACCAGTACCCGGGGGCGAGTGAATCTGTTGGAGGGTCGGCTTAGCGAGGCAACCAATGCGAATATCCAAAGAATGCGAGAGAGTCAGCTTAAAAAATGCCGCGTTGATTATGAGCGGAAGAGGGCAGAACTTGAATCTGCACAATTAACCGCTGACATTCATGCTCGGCCTGTTGTGTTTGGAGTCTTGGTGGTGGAGGAGTAAAATGCCGCCGCCGAAGCCCGTAATCGTTTTGTCATCCAAAACGCTGATGATTTATACATCCCCCACAAAACTCCTGGCGGTATGCGCGATCGGTTCTTGAAGGAAATGGAGAAATAACAATGCCCAGTGATTATGAATCGATAACCAAAAGCAACATTAAGGATTTGGGAGAACGGACTTCGTCCAGAAAATCGCAGGTTAATCTATACTCACAGCCTACCCACTTTATCTATGAGCTATTGCAGAATGCCGACGACTATGGTGCGACAACAGTCGAGTTTCGGCTAAATCCAGACGAATTAATTTTGGAGCACAACGGAACACCTTTTCAGGAAGAAAATGTCCGGGCAATCAGCGATTTTGAAAATAGCACAAGCAAGGATGATGAAACTAAAACCGGGCGGTTTGGCCTGGGCTTCAAGTCCGTCTTCGCTTTTACAGCAACCCCGCAGATTATTTCAGGAGATGAAAGTTTTGAGATATACGGATTATACCGATTGCGGGGAATAGATCAGCCTGACGATTTCCCCAACGAGAAAACCCGTATCGTGCTCCCCTTTAACCACTCCACAGAAAACCCCGATTTTGTCGAGCAGGAAAAAAAAGCCGAAGATGCTTATGAAGAGATAAGCGCAAAACTACAGGACATTGGCCTGACGACGCTCTTGTTTACCAAAAATGTGCAGGAAGTCAGGTGGTCGTTTGGCAGTGCGACTGGCCACTATTTGAAGGAGATTTATGATAATGGGCAAGTCTATCTCACGGATGGAGAGTCGGAGCAGACGTATCTTGTGTTCCAAAAATCTATCGAATGGGAGGAGGAGAAGCTAAATCCCATATCCATCGCATTTCTCATGGAAAATGGACGTATAGTGGAAGCTCCGAATCGAAGTCTGTTTGTTCTGTTTGAAACCGCATTGGAAACGCATCTTGGTTTTTTGGTCAATGGCGCATTCCGTACAACTCCCAGCCGCGAGAACATTCGCTATGAAGATGCGTTGAATAAGCATCTCATTCTGCAATTGGCAGAGCTCTTGGGTGAGAGTATGGGACAAATTAAAACCATGGGCTTACTGGATGTTTCTTTTGTGCAAAGTCTGCCTATAAAAGTTACTGATGTTAGCAGTTGGGGAAAGGCAGACTGGCAACCGGATTATCCAAGGCAGTGGCCATTCATGCCCTTGTACCAGCGCGTAAGGGAATGTTTTCTTAATGGGGAGTATTTGCCAAAAGATCAGGATGGAAAACACGCGAATGCAGGAAATGCACTGCTTGCCCGCGGGGAAGAGTTGCGTGCATTGTTCCCGGAAAATATATCCAAGTATATTTGGGGAAAGCCACGGATGTGGCTCGATGGTGGCATAACGACGGATAAGACGCCCGCGTTACGGGACTACTTGATTCATGAGCTTGCGGTAAAAGAGGTTTCCCCTCCGGATGTTCTGGGGCGTCTGGGAACATTGGGGACTTTGGCTATCCCACTCTTCGAGAATTCGTCTCTGGCATGGTTGATTCAATTCTTCCTATTTGCGAATGCGAAAAAATCCCACAAAATAGAGGTTCTTAGTAAAAATGTCCATTGCATTCCGTTACAGTCCGGCGAATGGGTTGGCGCAAAAAATGGGAATGTCGTGTTCCATGAGAAGGCTACTGTTTCAACCGATATACCTATGTTGTTGTTCCTGCTAAAAGAAGAGGCTGGCGAGAAATGGGAAGATGTGAAGGAGTTTCTTGAATTTCTTGGGGTTCATCAATTTAACAGCCGGGACGAAATTTGGATTTTGCTGAATACGGTGTATTGCTCTGAAAAAAAAGTTACGATTTCCGTTCAAGCTCATTTGAATCATATGCGTACGTTCGTTGCTTATTGGGAGGATAATAGATATGACGCACATGCTTTGTTTTCAGGGGTTCCAATCTTTTTGGTGGATGAGTATCCCGGTGTCGAAGACGGGGTGTTGCTGAAAACTGAACAGGTCGATTTCTTCTTGCGAGGGAGCCAGTGCTATATCGATCAACCGATTAAAACAACCTTCTTGTCGGATGTGTTGAGTTGCAATGACGAAAATACCCGTTCACTACTATCCCATTGTTACGTTGGTCTAGGTCAGGAATTCATTGATTTCGCAGAAAGTTTGGGCGTTCAAGGTAAGATAGAACCAATTAAGTGCAATGGGTGGGAGAGTGAAGGGATAAAGAGGGAGTTTAACAGGGAGAGATCAACATTATGTCACTCGAATTATAAGTTGCCGGAATATTTGGAGGATTTATTGAAGAAGGCCGTTGCGCCGGATAGTTTGGAATACGAACGGAAATTCAATGCCTCAGTTCTAATATGGGAGCTGATGTGCAAGGCAGGTGAACCTCATTTAACCGCACAGTATCAGGCCAACAGAAACCGTAATACCCAGTTTCAATCCTCGAAATTAATACAGCAATTAGCGGAATTCCCTTGGTTGTTGCATAAGGATGGTGGCTGGAAGCGTCCTTGCGATTTGACTAATGAGACGCTTTACACGGGGGTGACGGATGATGATCCAACACCGACTTTCGATATTTCAGAGGCAACGAATGGTTGGTTAAAGCTTGTTGGCTTTGGGCAAAGCGAGGAACGGCAGGCGGCAGCAAGGGTTTTAGGCATCGAACAGGATGACGTGCTGGTACTTGAGCAGTTGAAAAAGGATCCTAAGCAATATGAAAAGCTCCGTTCACAGTGTTCAGAAAATGAATCTGTTGAGATTGCCACAATCAATGTGGAGGAAGGTATGGGCGACAGTTTTAACAAGCCAGGGAAAACAGAACTGAATGAACATTATGAGTCCGAGGATGATTCCTTTTCGGAAACTTCAAAAAATCCCGTGCAGAGGGAGAAAAAGCTGGATGCAGGGGTCAAAGAACGAAAAAGGAGTGAACCCCCGTCTTCTGTAAGAAAACAGGTGCGGGTGAGTGAAACTCTTGAGTGCAAAGATTCACAAACGAGGGAAACGATACTTCAGTGGTATAAAGGTAAATGTCAGATTTGTGGCGAGACTTGGCCAAAACGGAATGGGAAACCGTATTTTGTGGCGGCATATCTCATCGAACACAAAAAGGGACGTTGGATTGATGAGCCCGGCAATGCGATATGTCTATGTGCGAAACATTTTGCGCAGTGGCGTCATGCATCGAAGCAGCAATGCTATGAGATTCCCGAGTGGATTATGGCGCAGAAAACATCGAAGGAAGGCGGGATGTTTCCTTTGAGGCTGGAGTTTGAGCTGTTGGGTAAAAAGGAGAGTATCAAATATCGCGAGGATCATTTCCTTGCGTTGCGCTCAATGGTGAAAAGTGACCATGATCAACGGTAAGCAGTCAAGGGTTTAAATTTTTCGTCCCACATGGCTTTCTCCAAATAAGAAGCCACAGATGAACACGAACGGATATCCGTGTTTTTCCGTGTTGATCCGTGGCCGAAAATTATGTGTATGCGAGCTGACTAATCTTTCCGCGGGCAAAATCTTCAAAGGCGGAGAGTCCGGCTTTGGCGCCTTCACCCATCGCGATGATGATCTGTTTGTAGGGAACGGTGGTCAGATCGCCGGCGGCATAGATGCCGGTTTTGTCGGTGCGGCAATGACCGTCCACGACAATTTCACCCATTTGGTTCATTGCAACGAGATCCTTGAACGGCGCGCTGTTCGGACTCAGACCGATCTGCACAAAGATACCGTCGGCATGCACCGTCCGGGTTTCGTTCGACACGCGGTCGGTGAATTCGATCCCGGAAACCTTGTCGCCGTTATCGAGTACCCTGGAGGCCGCCGCATTCGTGTGAATGGTGACGTTGTTCAGCGAACGGGCTTTGTCGATCAGTACGCCGTCGGCTTTCAGTTCATCCGCAAATTCAAGCAACGTTACCTGTGAGCAGATGCCGGCGAGGTCGATGGCGGCTTCGACGCCGGAGTTTCCGCCGCCGACCACGATGACCGGTTTATCTTTATAGAACGGGCCGTCGCAGTGCGGGCAGAAGGCGACGCCGCGGCCGATATTTTCCTTTTCGCCCGGGATGCCGAGCTGTCGCCATTTGGCTCCGGTAGCCAGCACCAGTGCGCCGGTGGTGACTGTTTCGCCGCCTTTCATATGCAGTGTTTTTCGGGTGCCGTCCTCTATGCCTTCGACGCGGCGGTGCTCCAGAATGTCGATCGGATATTCGCTGATGTGTTTGAAGAGGCTTTCGGCCAGGTGCGGGCCTTCGGTGTAGGGAATGGAAATCAGATTTTCAATGCCTTTGGTTTCGTTCACCTGTCCGCCGATCTTTTCCGCAATGATGGCGGTTCGGAGTCCTTTACGGGCGGTGTAGATGGCGGCTGATGCGCCGGCGGGACCGCCGCCGATAATGGCAACGTCATATTCTTTCACTTCGCCGGCCTGGACTTCGCCGGCCCCGTAGTGTTCTTCCAGTTTATCAAGCAGTTCGGAGAGTTCCGCCTTTCCGGCGTGGATCAGCGTGTCGTCGGCAAAAACAGCGGGAACGCCCTGAATTTTACGTCCGGAAATTTCTTCCTGAAAGTGGGTTCCTTCGACCATTTCATGATGGAAGTTGTCGTGAATCAGCGCCATCTGGTTGAGTGCCTGCACTACGTCCGGGCAGTTGACACACGACGTGGAGACATAACTCACCAGCTTGACGGGACCTTTGAGTGCGGCGATGCGGTTTTTGATGCCGTCATCCGGCCACTTGCCTTTTCCGTCGGCATTGAGGATGGCGAGAATCAGGGTGGTGAATTCGTGGCCGCCGGGAATACCGCGGATGATGATCGGGAGCACTTCGCCGTTGCGTTCAATCTGGAACTGCAGCCCTTCGGCCTCCTGTTCGACCACGGAGATTTTATCGGAGGTGGAGGCGACTTCGTTAAGCATTCCGACCAGTTCTTTTTCCGCCGGATGTCCCTTGGCGGAAACCAGCAGGCGATAGGTGGAATTCAGTTCGGCGTAGACGCCTTTAAGTTGCTCTTTAACGGCTTGTTCTAACATAGGTTATCTCCTGGCTTTAAGCAGTCGTGCACTGCGGTGCGCAAAATCCCTGGGGATTGCGGTGTGCTGCGGTATGGAAATAGATTCAAGGAGAGCACCCCGCTCTCCTTTTTTTGAAGGATGCCTCCCGCCCCGAAGGGGGGCGGGGCGGGAGGACTTGGGATGGTGTTTTTTTAGGGAAAGGGATAGGAGGGTCGCCGTCTCCGACGACCGTAGACAGCAAGGGTGCTGTCGCTCCGGGGTTTCGGTTTAGATTTTTCCGACGAGGTCCAGACCGGGGGTCAGGGTATCAGAGCCGGGTTTCCAGTTGGCCGGGCAGACCTGGTCGCCGTGTTCGTGAACGAACTTGGCGGCTTCGAGTTTGCGCAAGGCTTCCGCAGCGGAACGGCCGATACCGAGATCGTGGATTTCAGCGGTTTTCAGTACGCCGTCGGGATCAATGATGAAGGTGCCGCGCAGGGCGAGACCTTCTTCTTCGATGTAAACACCGAACTGTTTGGAAACGGCACCTGTCGGGTCAGCGCCCATCGGGTAGTTGACTTTGCCGATGGCTTTGGATTCATCGTGCCAGGCTTTGTGCACGAAGGCTGTGTCGGTGGAAACGGAAATGACTTCAGCACCGTTTTCCTGGAATTTCGGGTAGAGTTCCGCCAGCTCTTCGAGCTCGGTCGGGCAGACAAAAGTGAAGTCAGCCGGATAGAAGGCCACAACGACCCATTTGCCTTTATAATCCGACAGCGCGATATCCTTGATTTCGTCGTTCTGGAAGGCGGCCATGTTGAACTCTTCTACGGGTTGTCCGATTTTTACCATTTTTCTATCTCCTAGTTGTTCGTTGTATTTTTTATTCCTGGCAGGAACTGAACGTTTAGTCCGTTTCGGGATCCTGCCGTTCAAAGTTTGTTTCCCTTCGATGCGCAATAACCTGATCCATAATTCATATTTTGTAAAATATATAGAATTTACTGGAATGATAACTTTTATTTATGGATGGTTCGGCCATGAATTTACAGGCATTCAAATATCTGATGGCATTGGATGAACATGGCGGGTTTCATAAGGCGGCGGATGCCTGCCACGTGAGCCAGCCGGCCCTGAGCATCCAGATTAAAAAGTTTGAAGAGGAGCTGGGCATCTCACTGCTGGAGCGCGGACACAAGGAATTTATCTTTACGCCGGCGGGTCTCGAGGTGCTGGAACGCGCGCGGGGCATTATGCGGCGGGTCGGGGAGATTGAGGAGCTTTCCAGGCTTTGGAACGATCCCTATTCCGGTGAGCTTTCCATCGGGGCGTTTCCGACGCTGGCACCGTATTATTTTCCGCAGATTCTGGATCATTTTATCGACAGCTATCCGGAGCTGCGTATCAACCTGATCGAAGAAAAGACGCATGTGCTGATTGAGCGGCTGAAGGCGGGGACGCTGGATGCGGCCTTTCTGGCGGAGCCGGTCGAGGATGCCGCACTGGAGCACGGCACGATTTTTTCGGAAGAGTTTTATGTGGGTATTCCACCGAACCATGCGCTCTCAAAACGTAAGACCGTGGATCCGGCTCAGCTCTCTGCCGAAAAACTGCTGTTGCTTGAAGAGGGGCACTGCCTGCGCGGTCAGGCGCTGGAATATTGTTCTACGGCCGGCATGGGGGAGGTATTAAACTTTCGGGCTTCATCGATGGAGACGCTGCTGCAGATGGTGGCGATGGGGCGCGCCATTTCGCTGATTCCCGACTGCGTTGCGAAACGCAATCCGCAGATTCATTATGTGAAACTCAAGGGTGGCGGGGCGATGCGCACCATCGGTCTCTACTGGCGCCGTTCGAGCGTTCGGAAAGACCTGATGCGCGAACTGGTGGATGATTTGAGCCGGGAGTATGGGAAGTAACGCCGCTGGAAGCCGGCGATACGCAAAACATACCGCCCGCTTTCAGCTGGCCATGGATTACGCGAGGGGAATCCGGATCGTGAAGACGGCACCGCCGTCGTTGTGGACATCGATTTTTCCGCCGTGAGCTTCGACGAGGCTTTTCACGATAGAGAGGCCGAGTCCGGCACCGCCCTGTTCGCGGGAGCGCGATTGATCGGCGCGGTAAAAGCGTTCAAAAATCCGGGCCAGCGAATCTTCGGGAATTCCGGAGCCTTCATCGGAGATTGTGATTTCTGCAAAACCGTTTCTTGGGGTTAAAGCAACATGAATCGGGCAACCGTCAGGATTGTGCAGGATGGCATTGCGGATCAGATTCATCAGTATTTGCTGAATACGGGTTTCATCCACATCGGCATTGAGCGAAGTTTCCACAGAGTGGAAATCGACGGGATGCAGATCGGAGAGAAAAGCTGCGTCTTCAACGGTTTGGAAAACGATGTTGTTTAGGGATTGTACGGTTTTGTTCAGAGGAGCTTCTTTCCCATCGATACGGGTCAGATCGAGCAGGCTGTCGGCCATGGATTTCATCCGTGTTCCGGCCCGCAGACAGGCTTCCAGGATCAATTGATATTCGGCAGGAGTACGCACTTTTTTCAGTCCGGCCTGGGTCTGGGCCAGCACGACGGCGATGGGGGTGCGCAGTTCGTGCGAGGCATCGGCGGAAAAACGTTTCTGATTTTCGATGGCGGCGTCGAGGTGATCAAAGGAACGGTTCAGTGTGCCGGCCAGGCTTTCGAGTTCTTTCGGAGCATCGGCGAGTTCAATTCTGCGGCTGTGTGCTCCGGCCGAAATCTCTTCTGCCGTCCGGCTGATTTCCCGGATGGGTTTCAGTGCCCGGCCGATCATGATGCGTCCGCCGCCGAAGCCGAGCAGAAAAATTCCGCCGCCGATAAGGATAAGGTATCCCCGCAGGTTTCGGAGCTGCCGGCTGACTTCATCCAGGGGTTTTCCAATCACAACGAGGGCTCCGGTTGGGTGCCGGGTGACCAATTCCCGGGCACCCTGCCGGACGATGTACATTCGGTCTTCAGTCAGTTGTTCATAATCAGTGTATTGCACTTCAGGGGTCTGACCGATGTGGTGGGTGAGGCGGCCTTCCGGATCCCAGGCCATCAGATAAAGGTTGTCGTCGGGCAGCTGCTCGAGAAACTGCTGGGTTTCGGTCTCCAGCATGGAGACTTCGTCATTCTGGGGGCCGAGGTTCGGCAGTTCGTGATCCGGCGGCGGCCGGTCGAACCGGGACTGGAATCCGGTGCGGCGGGCGTCCGGCGGGGCGACGGTGGGGAGGACTTCGATCAGGGTACTTTGCAACGTGGCATCGATCCGGTTGATGGCCGAAGTACGCTGCAGATGATAGTGCAGGAACAACAGCGTGATCAGCACTGCAGCGAGCAGCAGCATATTCCACATGATCAGCATCCAGCGGATGGAACGGTGGGATTTCATTCAGGCGCCCATCGTGTAGCCGAGGCCGCGGCGGGTTTTGATGTATGCACCGCCCAGCTTGCGACGTGCATTGCAGACGTGGACATCCAGCACATTTGAGAGGGAGTCGTCGTCCTCGTTGAAAAGATGTTCATACAGTTCGGTGCGGCTGACGACGGCATCGCGATGCATCATGAGATAGTGCACCAGCGCATATTCCAACGCGGTGAGTTTGACGGGAGAACCTTCGACGGAAACGGTTTTTTTGACGGTATCAATTTCCAGCTCCTGGAAGGAGAGTGTGGCGGTTGATTTTCCTGCGGCGCGCCGGATCAGGGCCCGAAGGCGTGCGGCGAGCTCATCCATATCGAACGGTTTGACCATAAAATCATCGGAGCCCAGATCCAGTCCGCGTATCCGGTCATCCACAGCACCGCGTGCGGTCAGAATCAGCACCGGTGTATCTTTAACTTTGCGCAGTTTTTCCATCACTTCCCAGCCGTTCATGCGGGGCATCATGATGTCGAGAATGATGGCGTCATAGTTCCACTCCACCGCCATATAAAAACCCTCTTCGCCATCTTCGGCCTGGTCGACGGCATAGCCCTCATCTTTCAGGGCCATGGCCAGCGCTTCTCTGAGATCCGCTTCATCTTCCACAATCAGCAACTTCATAGCTGTCTCCTTGATGCATACTGTAATGCGATCTTTATAGAGCGGCGAACCTTAAGATCAGATTAAGATGAGGATGTCACTTTTTTCGATTAAACGGGGCGTTACTATCAACGGGCCGGTGTTCTTTCGGACGATGTGTGGCCGTTCTACGGTATTATGAATTGCCTGGCCGCTCTGGGTGAAACCGAGGCGCTGTTGGATATTGCGGAATAAAATACGGGATTTAGCACAGGGCGTTTTTCGAATCATCTTCACCGTCGGTTTGCAGCCGGTGTTCCCGGATCCGAGCCGGTCTTCGCACAAAGCAGTAGGTCAGCGAACCGATAATTCCGATCAGAATAATAACGATCAGCCAGACCAGTCTGTCACTTCCTTCGGCCGATTCATGCTTTGAGCAATCGACTATCGTCCAAATCCAGAAAACAGTCGGCAGGATCAGGAGCAGCACCACCAGTCCGTCCGGTCCTCCGGATATTCCAAAAGAAATCGCATTCATATTATTCCCCAATGCTGTACTGCCGGAATTCACAGGCCGCAGGAAGCCGACTTTTCCGACATTCAACGCATTGTTTCATATATGCGTATGATGCGTCAGTATATATGTCGATTTTCCTGTCCGGGGTGAGGCGTTGCACCATACCCGGAAGGAAGGCTGCGGAGACGAACGATGGTGGCGTTGAAGTAGATAAATCCTGAATAAATCAAATCCGCTCTCCGCTTAACGTATTCTTAAGGCAGCGGGTGCTATGTTCACATTCAACGATCGAAAACAGCACAGAACATTTCACCAACAAGAATGGAGATACTATGAAAACACAACTCATCATCGCAGCCGTATTCGCCGCCGGAGCCGCTCTTGCACAACAGCAGGGCGGGCAGGAACGCCGTGAACCTCCGACCGCGGAGCAGCTGATTGCCCGGCTGGATAAGGATAACGACGGAAAAATATCGAAGACGGAATTCGACGGACCGTCTGAACATTTTACGCAGTTTGATGCCAACGGGGACGGTTACCTGAGCAGCAACGAACTGCCGTCCGGTCCGCCGTCCACCGGCCGGTCCGGTCAGCAGGGTATGCAGAACCCGGCGGGGGCGCAGCAGGGGACTGTCTCCGGGAGCCGTTCCGAAGCGGACTTTGTTACGCGGTTGGATAAAGACGGCGACGGCAAGGTTTCGAGCTCTGAATTTGACGGACCGTCCGAACACTTCACGCAGCTCGACCAGAACGGCGACGGATATATCAGCTCTTCCGAAGCGCCGTCGGGTCCTCCGCAGGGACAGCGCGGCGGACGTCGGTAATCATCTGTTCGACGGTCCGGGGGCATCTGCCTCCTCCACCTTCCGGGATCCCCCGGGCGGTCGACGTTATCTTTCCTCCCAACAACCGATCCGGTCATTGGACGTGTTCCAATGGCCGGATTTTTTCCGGCGCCGGTCGCTTAACCTTTCCTTAAGGTTTCTTCCGCTAATCTGGATTCCAACAATTGGAAACCAACCCATGGAGGCCGTGCTTATGGCAATCGAACGAATAGACGGATGTATTGGATGCGGAACCTGTGTTTCCGCATGTCCCACCGATGTGTTGAGGCTGAATGAAAAAAACGGCAAGGCGGAGATTAAATACCTGCAGGAATGTCAGGTGTGCTACCTGTGCCAGCAATACTGTCCGGTGGATGCGATCACTATTACCGATGGACGGGTCATTCCTTCCGTAACCGCATGGGGATAAACCGATGAAAAAAATGATATTTCTAACGCTCTATTTTGCTCTATTCGCCGGTGTTCCGGTGCTGCTGGCTCTGGGGCAGGATGTGCCGGTCGGGCATACCTATCAGCAGTGGGTGCTCTTTCTGAGTCTGGCCGGTTTCGGGCTGCTGCTGGGCCTTTTCTGGCTTTCCCGGCTCTATGCCCGCGAGGCCGCGCCCATGAAATTTTCCAGCACGATGCGCTGGCATAAATATATCGGCTATGTGGGCGGCCTGTTCATGCTCGTGCATCCGGTGTTGATGATCGGCCGTCGCTTTCTGGTGGAGGAGTCGAATCCGCTGGAGAATCTTATTCTGATGGTTAAATCGCCGTTAATGCTCACGGGGATCATTGCCTGGTTCCTGCTGCTGCTGATTGTTGCTCTGGCCTTTGTTCGGAAATATTTAAACTATCAGACGTTCCGCATCATTCACGGAATCCTTTCATTGGTGTTTGCCGTCTTTTCAACCTGGCATGTCATCCGGATCGGACGGCACAGCAACCTGGTGATGTCGGTTTTCTGGATCCTGGCGGCCGGGACCGCATGTATCAGCCTGCTGCTGGCCTATCTGCCGGTGCATAAAGCAGCCCCTGTAAAAATTTACGAAGGAGAAACGCATGAACCCGCTTAATACCAAATTTAAACGTCGCGGATTTCTCGGTGCGGTCGGTGGCGGCTGTGCGGTGATCAGTGCCGCCGCTTACGCAAACCGGGAAATGCCGGCCGGCACCGAAGCCCGCCCGCCGATATCGCATGGTGTCGGCCCGTCGGTGAAAAAGAAAAATGCAACCGCAGGAAAGCTGATGCAGGTGACTGCCGATGTGCTGGTGGTCGGCGGCGGTATGGCCGGGGTGTTTGCCGCGGTGAAGGCGCACGACAGCGGGGCACGGGTGGTGCTGGTGGACAAGGGCGCGGTCGGCCGGTCCGGCCAGACCCCGTTTGCCCGCGGTATTTTCCGGTTCGATGAAAAGGACGGAATGAGCAAAGCGGAATACTTAATGAAAACCGCCGAAGCGGCAGAGTATATGAACAACCCGGCTTACACGGAACTGCTGCTCGATCAGTCGGCCGCTGTGGTTGATGAACTGGAATCCTGGGGCTTTTTTGAAGAGGCCACCTATACCAAGGCGATGAACAAACCGCTCAAAGAACGAAAGATCCGGGTCATTGAGCGCGTCATGCTCACTCATCTTCTGGAGAAAGGCGGAAAAGCGGCCGGAGCGATGGGACTTTACATCGATAAAAACGAGTCCATTGCCATTCATGCCAGGAGCGTCATTCTCTGCACCGGAGCCAGCGGATTTAAACCAACCGGCTGGCAGATCGGAGCCCAGACGGCCGATGGGGATGCCATGGCCTACCGTATCGGGGCCGAGATCAGCGGAAAAGAGTGGGTAGACGGACATGGCGGAACCAATTTCGGTCTGGAAGGAAAGCCGATGATCACCGCTTCGAATACCGAGGAAATCCGCGGCATGCTCGGCGTTGAGCAGAATATTGAGGTCGAAAAAAACGGCCCGTCTGTCGGCGGCATGATGGGACCGCCTCGCGGCGGCGGTGAAAAGGGCGCGCACCGCGGCCCGCCGCCCGGCGGCGGCGAATCCGGGGATCGGCGCGGCCCGCCTCCGGACGGGGATAAAATGGCCGGTGGTCCGGGAGGTCCTCCCGGAGGCGGCGGTCATGGCGGCCCGCCGCCCGGAGGAAAAGGAAGCAAGGGACCCATCGTGATCGGCGGGGTTTCGGCGGGGATGTCGAATCATAAGGCGGAAGGGCTGTTTCCTCAGGATGATCAATGTTCTTCCAATATTCCGGGACTCTATGCTGCCGGTGATTCGCTTTGCTCCATGCAGAACGGTGGAATTTATACACAGGTCGGCTCTTCGCTCGCCGGTTCCGCCGCGCAGGGAGCGCTGGCCGGAAAAACTGCGGCGCGTTATGCAGCGACAGTACAGGCGAGCCGGGTGACCGATGAAGATCTGAACCTGATCCGGAGCGATATGTATGCCCCCTATCTGCGGGAACGCGGTTTTTCCCCGCGCTGGGTGACCCAGACCATGCAGAGTGTGATGATTCCGAATTTTATTCTTTATGTTAAAAGCAAAGAACGGCTGCAGGCTGCGCTGACCTATATTGAATATATCCGCGATCATCAGGTTCCGCTGCTGAAAGCGGATGATCTGCATGAGCTGCGCCTCTGTCATGAAACCGCGAATATGGTGCTCAATGCCGAGATGAAACTGCGGGCATCGCTGATGCGAACAGAAAGTCGCGGAAGCCATTACCGTGAAGATTATCCGGAGCGCAACGACGATGAATGGCTCTGCTGGATTAAGATCCGTCAGGATAAAAACGGAAATATGGAAACCGTGAAACATCCGGTTCCTGCAGTCTGATTCTGCTCCTGTGCTCAGGTGGTACCGTTCCGGCCGTTGAAATTTCCAATGGCCGGATTTTTTTCAGGACGGTATCGGGGAGTGCTGCATTATTTAAGATAGCGAAGGACAAACTGAACCATCGCTTCAAAGGGGGCGGAGCGGGAGTCGTAGTCGGCACTGGTGGTCCGGACATAATCAATGTTCAGTTTATCCATGGCTTCAGCCAGATGGATGCCGAAGTCGGGATGATGAATGTTGCCGGGCTGGCGGGTTTTTTCCGAGTGGTAGATGAAGACCGGCGGGTCATCCGCAGTCAGATGATTGATGGGCGAGGCCTCTTTGATCAGCGCATCGAGTTTTTTGTCGACCGGGTCCGTTTCCCAGTTCCAGTCGGCGGGAAGTCCGTAGAACGGTTTTAACGCGGAATCATCGAAGGCGATGCCGGGAATGATTTTCTGTATTACACGCGGATCGTAGGTGGACTGCATACTGAAGGCCAGGGCACAGGTGAGGCGGGTGGACTGTTGTTCAACAGGGTCCTGGCTTTCCGGATTTTTAAGGTCGTCATGAAATGCAAGCCACTGGGCAATGCCGGATCCGGCCGAACCGCCGCCGGCCGCGACCTTTCCGGGATGAATATTCCATGCTCCGGCTTTGGATCGGAGGAACTGGATGGCCCGGGCGCTGTCGTGCATCTGAGCCGGGAAAGGGGCGATCCCGGAAAGACGATAGTTGATCGAGGCCACGGATACGCCGTTGGATAGAAAACCTTCGAGCAGAATCGGGTTGAGGGTCGATTTATCGCCGCTTCGGAATCCGCCGCCGTGAATGAAAACGAAAAGCGGAGCGGGGGTCTGTGATTCCGCCTGCCAGAAATCGAACGTCATGGAATCATATGCTCCGTAGGAAACATCGGAAAAGGTCGGGGTGCGTTTCTGCAGCCGTTTCCGCTGATTATTCTGCGGCTGTTTTTTTATCTGACCGCGAGCGGCCCGCAGTTCGGCCAGAGTTAAAATCCCGTCGTTGTCGGCATCGAGCTCCGGCCGCCGCTCCAGCAGCTTTTTCAGCCGGTCATCATTTGTCGATGTTGGTGCGCTGCGCTGGGCAAATCCCGCTGACACGGTCAGAAGGGCAAAAAATATCGCGGTTTCTTTTTTCATGATTGATGTCCTTTTTCAATAAACGCTGATTTTACGGATTTTAGTGCATCTTCATCATTAACTTAATGAAACCGGTGTTATGTTTATGTCCCCTTCATGGGGAACTTCACCAGCATGAAGGCTTTCTGTTTACTGGTATTGACGGCGCTCATTTCCGGCTGCTGGATTTCCCGGCGGCCGGAATATTTCACGTGTATGATTGCTTTTCCAATGCCTGGAAAAGGGGGTATCGTGTGCAGACTTTTCAATCAGGAGCAATCATGGAAATTCTGCGGAATAAAAAGGCGTTCATTTGCGATATGGACGGGGTGATTTATCACGGTAAAAATCTGCTGCCCGGTGTTGCGGAGTTTGTGAACTGGCTGAAGACGGAGCATAAAAAATTTCTGTTTCTCACGAATAACAGCGCGCTGACCTTGCGTGAGCTGAGCGAAAAACTGGGACGCATGGGGCTGGATGTCGATGAATCCCATTTTTATTCCAGTGCCCGGGCAACGGCGGCTTTTCTGGCCAGCCAGAAGCCGAACGGAACAGCTTATGTGATCGGTGATGCCGGGATCATCAATGCGCTTTATGATGAAGGGTATTCCATCAACGATACCAATCCGGATTATGTGGTGGTGAGCGAAGGCGACAATTATGATTATGCCCGCATCTGCAAAGCCACCCGGCTGGTGAACGAAGGAGCCAAGCTGATCGGTACCAATCCGGATCTCACCGGCCCGGTGGAGGGCGGCGTGCTGATTCCTTCAACCGGGGCGCTGCTGGCGCCGATTGAGCTGGCGACCGGCAGTAAGGCCTATTATGTCGGGAAACCCAATCCGCTGATGATGCGCAATGCGCTGAAAAAGCTGGGGTGTCAGCGTGAAGAGACGGTGATTGTCGGGGACCGTATGGATACGGATATGATCGCGGGTATTGAAGCGGAGATTGCCACCTGCCTTGTGCTGAGCGGAGTCAGTTCGCGCGAGAATGTCAAACAGTTTGCCTATGGTCCGGATTATATTCTCAACGGCGTCGGTGATATTGTGCCGTCATAAAAAATCTGCTGGATGTGCTGCGTATTCAGTATTGAAGTGCATTCAGCGAAAATCCGAGCAGGCAGACATCGTCCCCCAGTTTGCTGCTGCCGGCATGCGCCCGGGCAGCTTCAAGAATCCGGGGAAACAGCGCTTTCAATGTGACCTCGTTTTCACGGATAAGAAGCTCCTGGAGCCGTCGTTCGCCAAACTCCTCGCCGGTTTCATTTTCAGCTTCAACAATGCCGTCGGTATACATCAGCACTTCATCACGGGGCTGAAGCTGAAGGGCGAACGTGCTGTATTCAAAATCGGGAGTGATGGCCAGGGCCGGGCCGGTATCCGATTCGGCGATCGGAAGCGGTTCGGCACTGTGTTCTCCGGGACGGATCAGATAGGGGGCCGGGTGGCCCGCGACCGCCCCGGTCAGTTCGCCGGTGCGTACATCAACAACAAGGCAGCAGGCGGTGGCAAAAAGAAAGGCATCTTCACTTTGTAGCATAGGATGAAGCTGCCGGTTCAGCGTGGTCAGAAATTCGCCGGCGGAGGACAGGTGGGTTGCCAAATGGTCGCTAATGCACCGGATCAGGCCGGTAATTAATGCGGCGCGTACGCCGTGGCCCATCACATCGCAGATCAGCAGCCCGGCGCGGTGGTCGTCGAGCCGATGCACGGCACAGTAGTCGCCGCCGAGTTTATTGTCGGCTTCATAGAAATAGTGGAAATCGAGGAGCGGTTTGCCATCGCCGGAAAGAAAAACCGGATAGTTGTGAGGCAGGAAGGTCTGTTGCAGATGTGCGGCCATCTGGAGGTCGCTGGCAATCTGCTCGTTGGCCTGCCGCAGCAGCGCATTGGTCCGTCGCAGTTCGTTCAATGCGGCTTCGAGTTCTTCCTCTTTCTGTTTCAGTTCGGTGATATCGCGGCCGATACCGATGCATCCGGTAATGTGTCCATCGCGGTCGCGCAAGGGAACTTTGGTGGTGGATACCCATTTCATGTGCCCGTCTTCCCACTCCACATGTTCCTCTTTGGCTTTAAGCGGTTCGCCGGTTTCAAAAATATGCAGTTCATCATTTCGGGCGGTTCGGGCAAACTCTTCCGACAGCAGGTCAAAATCATCTTTTCCGATCGCAGCCTGCGGGTTTTCAAATCCGTTCCACTGGGCGCAGGAGCGGTTCATCAGAATAAAACGGGAATCGCGGTCCTTAAAGAAAATGTTATCCGTCATGTTGTCCAGCAGCTGCTGAAGCAGTTCTGTATTTTCAGGTGTCATATGGCCTCCTGTTTCCATGCCTTCCGAGCGGAAAGCAGTATAGGACGGGCCGCTGGAATGCACAAGAAGAAGGATGGCTGGGAGGTCAGATCCTGTTCCGTGATCCGGTGAAGCGTAAAAAAGCGAAAGCGCAGTTTGGCATAGGGCTTAATGTACCGTTGTCAATTTCAGGCCGATGATGCCGGCAACAATGAATGCAACACTGATCAGCCGGCCTGCATTTGCCGGTTCGCCAAAGAGTATAATTCCGAGAATCACGGTGCCGACTGCGCCAACGCCGACCCAAACCCCATAGGCGGTTCCGACCGGCAGCGTCTTCATGGAAACACTGAGCAGCCACAGGCTGATCAGCATGGTTGAGATGGTCCACAGTGTGGGACCTGGTCGTGTAAAACCCTTTGTGAATTTAAGGCCCACCGCCCATCCCATTTCAAACAGTCCCGCGAGAATCAGGATTGCCCAATTCATAATTTGTCCTTTCTTTTCCCGGGGCCGTCCCCAACGCATTACGGAGCGGTGAGGTCGTCCTCACTTCCATTTTAAATCGACAGATGCGATCGATGAAACGTGGTGTCATAACCGTTAAAGCAGGGCCGGACGTCCACTATGGGATAATCTGTATTTTTCATCCGTTGATTATGACGCAGCGTGTTTCTGTCATAGCTTTGATCGCTTCTATTTCATTTGCAGACAAAATAGAGCTTTTCAACTTCTTTTTTGAGGGGGCTCTGAAAGAGCTGTTTCTTTATCGGGTTTGATTTCAGCCACGATAATTCAGTTACAACTGTTTTACAGTCTCTTTGCTGATAGGTGCGGGAGCTTGATATGGGGAAGACCGGCACGAAAACTTACATGACTGAGAGCAGGCGAATAATTTCACATGAAGATCGGAATGGGGGGCAGTTAAGTTTTTCCACGGGTTGGAAAGCTGAAGTTTTTTGGGCGGGTGAATTTGCTCTTCTACGCTCGCGTGTATTGTTCAAACGGTTTGTGATCCGAGTACGGTTCCGGGAAAATGGGTCAAATCTTGAAAATCAGTCGATGGGGCCGCAGGAGGATTCGCGGATGACGAGCTGACCTCTGAGGGTGACGCGGACGGGCGGGCTGTCGGGGGTTTTGATGCGGTTGATCATTACGCGCGCGGCAACGCGACCGATGTCTTTGGTGGGTTGCCGGTAGGAGGTGAGCGGGACGCTGAGCAGCGAGGCGTATTTTACATCGTCGAAACCGCAGACCTGCATTTCGTGGGGAAGGTCGATTCCGAGATCGAGCAGTGCGCGGAGCAGAGGGGCTGCGGTGGCATCGTTGGCGCAGATAATGCCCTGAACGCCTGCTTTGCGAAGGGCTTTGGCTGCACGTTCCGGCTGATCGGCATCGAGTTCCACATCAAGCAGGGTGTTGGCCCGGTGGCCGGCCTGAACGAGAGCTTCGTGGCTGCCGATGCGGCGCAGCTGCACGGTCACGGCGGGGTAGGTACCGGAGACGAAAGCGAGTTTTTTACAGCCGTTGCCCAGCAGGTGGTTGGCCATAATGTAGCCGGCTTCGATGTTGTCGATGCCGATAAGATCGTAGGGGGTCTGGCGCGGCCAGGGATAGACGTCGCGGTCGAGCAGTACAACGCGGATACTTTCGCGCCCGAGCCGTTTGATGATTTCCAGATTAAATTCCTGCTGTCCGGGGATGTGTTCAATGGGGGTGAAGAAAACCCCGTTTACCCGGGCATCGATAAATTCCTCGGTCATTGTTTCGGCAAAAGCGCGCGGGTCATGTTCACGGCTGAATTCCGAAGACTGGATAATCTGCATTCCGGCTTCAGCGGCGGTCTGAGTGATGCCGGCGCAGATGGGTTCAAAAATCTCGGTTTCATGGATGCGCGGAATGAGGAAGGCGGCGGTGAGGGCGGATTTGCCCGGTGCCAGCACCTGGGTGCCGAATCCGGCGCGGCGCCGGACCAGTTTTTCGTCGGTCAGCAGCTTCAGCGCCTTGGCGACGGTGGGGCGTGAGGCCCCGTATTTTTTTGCCAGATCCTGTTCCGCGGGAAGGAGATCGCCGGGTTTATACGTCTGGTTCCGGATTAAAATACGAATTTTCTCTGATATCTGTAAGTACTTTGGTTTGGAGGGGTTCATGAATAAAATGTCATGTAAATGATAATAATAAGCAATCATATAATTTACAAATAAATGTACAAACCGACATTTCATGAGAGTCTGTGCCTATCAACTCAGGAAAGTCAACAGACCCGAGAGGGATGAAGGAGAGAGCCATGAATAGAACATTTAATGTAGCAGGAATCGGCGAACTGCTCTGGGATGTGTTTCCGGAACATAAGCGCCTGGGCGGCGCACCGGCCAATTTTTCCTGTCATTGCGGCCAATTGGGTGCCAATGCCAAACCGGTAAGCTGTGTGGGAGCGGATCCGCTCGGTAAAGAACTTCGCGAAAGCCTGAAGGAGCTGGGCATGTCGGCGGAGTTTATTTTTGAAAGTGCGGAGTATCCGACCGGCACGGTGGAGGTGGTGCTGAATGAAATGGGTAAACCGACATATCAGATTCATGAAGATGTGGCGTGGGATCATATTCCGTGTCCGGATGCGCTGAAAGATTTTGCGGCCTCGCTGGATGCGGTCTGCTTCGGATCGCTTTCGCAGCGTGCCGGAGAATCGCGCGGCTCGATCCGTTCTTTTATCCGGGAGGTGCCGGATAACGCGCTGAAAATTTATGATGTGAATCTGCGGCAGGCCTTCTTTTCGAAACAGATTGTTTCGGAATCGCTGGAGCTGGCCAATGTGCTGAAGCTCAGTGATGAAGAGCTGCCGGTGCTGGCGGGCTATTTTGATCTGACGGGTGATACCGAAGAACAGCTGACGGCATTGCGCCGCATGTTCAGCCTGAAGCTGATCTTTTTCACCCGCGGGAAAGACGGGAGTCTGCTGCTGAGTGCTCATGAGACGGATGACTGTCCCGGCTGTGAAGGGTTGGCGGTGGATTCCGTGGGGGCCGGCGATTCGGCCACGGCTGCGCTTTGCATGGGCGTGTTGCAGGGGTGGCCGCTGAGCAAAGTAAATCTTTATACCAACGAGGTTTCCACGTTTGTCTGCATGCAGAAAGGGGCTACTCCGGTGCTGCCGGAACGCCTGGTTAATTATGAGCCTGTTACTGAAAGTGAGGAGAGAGCATGAATACACGATTCCAACATCTGGAGAGCGTGAGCGAAGAGCAGCTGCCGGTCTCAAAGCATAAACTGCACGGCTGGGGACATTTTCTCGGCCTCTACGCCGGCGAGCACGTCGCCGCCACCGAGTTTGTCATCGGGGCCACCTTTGTTGCGCTGGGTGCAAAAACCATGGACATTATTCTCGGGCTGCTGATCGGTAATATTCTGGCGATTCTCAGCTGGACGATGATCACCTCACCGATTGCCGTGGATACACGGATGAGCCTTTACAACTATCTGCATAAAATTGCGGGCGATAAAATGACGGCGCTGTACAACTGGGCGAACGTCATCATCTTCACGGTGATATCGGCCGCCATGATCACGGTGTCATCGACGGCGGTGCGGTTTCTGTTCAAAATACCGGCGCAGCTGGCGTGGTATCCCACCAATCCGTGGTTTGTTGTGGTGGTGCTCGCCGTGGGCATCATTGTGGTCTTCGTGGCGATGTACGGTTTCAATGCGGTTTCTGAATTTTCGGGAATCTGTGCGCCTTGGCTGTTTGTCATGTTTACCAGCGGATCGCTGGTGCTGATGCCGGCGCTGTCCAATGCTGTACTGGGCAAAACGGTGCTGGACGGATTCGGTGATTTCATGGCCATCGGCAATCAGTCGATCTGGACCGGTGTGAATGCCGTCGGTGAACCGGGGATCGGCCTGCTGGAAGTGATCGGTTTTGCCTGGGCGGCAAATACCATTACGCATTTCGGCCTGATTGATATGGCGCTGTTCCGCTACGCAAAGAAAAAAGTATACGGCCTCTGCACCAGTTCGGGGATGCTGTTCGGTCATTTCATTGCCTGGATTTCCGCAGGCATCATGGGCGCCGGCACTGCGGTGCTGCTGAAAACAACGATCACCGAGCTTGATCCCGGCGACGTGGCCTACTATGCCCTCGGTCTTTCCGGATTCGTGATTGTGATTATCGCCGGCTGGACGACGGCCAATGCCAATCTCTATCGGGCCGGTCTCGCGGCACAGGCGATTTTCTATAAACACTCCCGCAAAAAAACCACGCTGGCGGTCGGTGTTGTGACGGTGGTTGTGGCGTGTTTTCCGTTTGTATTCACCAAAATGCTTCCGCTGCTGACCTATGCCGGGCTGCTGGTGGTTCCGGTGGGGGCCATTGTGTTTGCCGAGCATGTGATTTTCCCGAAGATCGGATTCACCCGCTACTGGGCGCGATACCGCAAGCTGACCCATAGTACGCCTGCGATCGCCTCGTGGATTGCCGGTCTGGTTTTCGGTTTCGGTCTGAATGCCCTGAATGTAATGTCATTCTACTATCTCTTCATTCCGACCTGGATCTTCACGATTGTGCTCTACACGCTGATGGCGAAAAAATACGGCGCGGCGGAATCCTATCCTGAAGAGGTGGCTGCCGATGAGGTTTATGATGCTGAAGTTGCCGCGTATCAGGATTATCTGGCGGCCCGCACGCCGCAGCCGGTAAAGGATACTTCCGCGCTGACCCGGATTCTGACCTGGGCCTCGATCATCAGTCTCGTCATTACCATGGTTCTGGCCTGCATCACCATGTGGGGCAGTCCGGATATGGAAACGTATGATGTGAATCGCGCGGTCTTCTACCGCTACGGCTTCATCTGCACCATCGTATATTTCGTGCTGGCCTACTGGGCGATGCGCCGCAAGAAAGCCTCGGTAGAGGAGCCGGTCATTGCTGCGGATCCCGAGGCCGTCGTTTCATAAGGAATTAAAAATGGAGGGACAACGTCCCTCCGGAAACTCTGAGGAGAGTGACATGAATAAATCCATTAAACTGAACCAGGAAAACCTTCCGCTGCTGGCGGATAAAATGATCATCCCGACCTACGACCGCAGTAAAATGAAAGCCGGTATCGTACACGTCGGTGTCGGCGGATTCCACCGCTCCCACGAAGCGTATTATACCGGATCGCTTATGAATGAATCCGATGCACTGGACTGGGGCATCTGCGGCGTCGGGCTGCGGGAATCGGACCGGAAAATGCGGGATATTCTCAAGGAGCAGGATTTTCTGTATACCCTGATGTTCAAGCATCCCGACGGCACTGTCAAAGCCCGCGTCATCGGTTCGATCATCGACTTTATGCTGAGTGTGGATGACCCGATGGCGGTGATCGACCGCATGGCGCATGAGGACACCAAAATCGTATCGCTGACGATCACGGAGGGCGGTTATAATTTTCATCCCGCCACCGGCGAATTTATGTTCGATAATCCGGATGTGCAGCACGATCTGGCTCATCCGGAAGCCCCTCGGCTGGTGTTCGGCTATCTGACTGCCGCACTGAAAAAACGGCGTGATTCCGGGCGTCCGCCGTTTACCGTTCAGTCGTGCGATAATGTGCAGCACAACGGCGATATGACCAAAAAAATGCTGCTGGCTTTCGCCGGCCGGCTGGATCCTGAGCTGGCGGAATGGATCGAAGCCAACGTCTGTTTTCCGAATGCCATGGTGGACCGCATCACACCGGTTACCACGGCATCCGATATTGAATATCTCCGGACTGAATTCGGGGTGCGCGGAGCATGGCCGGTTACCTGCGAGCCGTTTTGTCAGTGGGTAATCGAGGATAACTTTTCCAGCGGCCGTCCGGCCTGGGAAAAAGTCGGTGCGCAGTTTGTTCCGGACGTCACGCCGTATGAAAAAATGAAGATTCGGCTGCTGAATGCCGGGCACTCCGTGCTCGGTCTGCTCGGTTCGATTCATGGTCATGAAACGATCGACGGTGCCGTTACGGATCCGCTGTTCGCTAAATATCTTCGGGCATTTATGGATGTGGAAGCCACGCCGGTGCTGGATGAAGTCGAGGGCATTAATCTTGATGACTACAAGGACAGCCTGATCGAACGTTTCGGCAATCCGAATATCAAAGACAGCCTGGCGCGCATCTGTCTGGAAAGCTCGGCCAAACTGCCGAAGTTTCTGATTGCAACCATCAATGAAAACCTCGCGGCCGGCGGCAGTATTGATTATGCCACGCTGGTGATTGCCGCCTGGTGTTATTACAGCGACAAAGGTCTCAGCCGTCACGGCGTGGAGCTGGATATTGTGGATGAAATGAAAGACGAGCTGCATCTGGCGGCGATGGGAACGGAAGATGATGTACTTTCGTTCCTGAGACTGGAACCGATCTTCGGGGATCTGATCAACAACGAACGCTTCACCCAAACCTATGCGGCCATGGTGCAGGCGCTTTACGAAGATCCTGACATTGCCCGGCTGATGACGCAGATTCTGGCCGAAGAGCAACAGACGGTCTGACGAAAATATACCTTATCAAAACCCGGGGTGCGGCAGCATCCCGGTGCAGTTGAAAACCGGAGGAGAAACCATGAAAAAATCAGTGTTGCTATTGAGTGCCGCAGTTTCGGCGAGTGCCGTTGCTGAACAGGGTCCGCAGGAAAAAGCCTGGTATCAGGAAGACCGGCTGTTTGATCGGTATGAAAGTATGGAAGCCTCGGGGATCTCGCCGTTTCTATACTTTGATTCGATTTATGCGGCGAATGTCGACGGCGGTGTTGATACGGCTGATAACTATACGGCCCAGACTTATGCCGGTGTCGATCTCGATCTGGAAAAGCTGATCGGCTGGGATAACACCACCATGAAAATTTCCATGGTTAATCGTTCGGGGAACGGTATTGCCAACGATGTCGGCGGAATTTATGACCCGATGTGCATCAATGGCGGGCCCGACGGGCAGGTGACCTGGCTCTATCAGGTCTGGATCGAAAAAATGTTCGGTGAAAACCTGGCGGTGAAATTCGGACGCACGTCGATGGATGAGGATTTTGCGGATAATGGGCTGAATCGATATGCTCTCAGTACGGCCATCAACGGACCGATCCGTTCGATGATGCTGGAGAGTCCTCAAATTTATTCTTTTCCGCTGGCGCTGTGGGGCGGTCGGTTGAAATATACACTGAATGAAAATCATCAGTTCCAGCTTGGTGCGTATCAGATTAACGCTTCCATCTGGGATGATTATGTGCCGGGAACTGACTGGAGCTGGCGCAGCGATGACGGGGTCACTTTCATGGCGCAGTATGACTGGACGCCCGCCGTTTTTGAGCGCCCGTCCCGCTTCTATCTCGGGATTGCCGATTCGGTGTATGAATATGATGATTTTGACGGCGGCGAAACCTCCAATCTGCTGCGTTTTTACGGTCACGCGGAGGTTGAAGTGGTCGAAAACCTTCGGCTCTTTGCCTTCGGCGCCTACACCACGCAGGATGAAACCGCCAAGGTTCCGCTTCAGCTCAGCGGCGGGGCGAACTGGAAGGGGCTGATTCCCGGCCGTGAAAATGATCACACCATGTGCTTTGTGACCTATGGCCAGATCAGCGATGAATATGGCGAGTATGTGACGCTGGACGATGTGGATGCCGAAATGGTCTATGAATTCGGCCACCGTATTCAGATTATCCCGAGTTTCTATATTCAGCCGTCCGTGCAGTATATCGTGGATCCCGGCGGCGGGACCAACGGCGATGTGGATAACGCCCTTGTGCTCGGGGCCTGGGTTGGTGCGGCGTTTTAAAAAATCTCTCCTGAACAACCAAGCGGTTCCAGCCATTGGAAATTTCCAATGGCTGGAATTTTTTATATGAGTGTTTTCAGGTGTTCGCCCGTGGTTCCGCAGCATCCGCCGAGCATCTGGATGCCGGGATTACGGTGGAGATCGAGCATGCGTTCGGCCCAGTCTTCGACGGAGTCGGATTTCAGGGAAGGAGAGGCATCGAGTTCGGCGTGGCTGAGCGATGAGGCGTTGGCCTGGATGGAAATCATGCGTCCGGCGGCATTTCCGGAAAGTTCCGAGGCCTGGAGAAAGGCCGGATAGCAGCAGTTGACGCCGTAGCCGGTCGGGGAACGCTGCGTGGCTGAATCGATCGTTTCAATGGCCTGTTCGAGCGAGGTGCCGTCAAGGATACGGCCGTCTTTACCGATCACAAAACTGATGAGATATGGGCGGCCCGTTGCGGCCATGGCCTGTGCGATGCCGAGCGCCTCGCCGACATCCGGCAGGGTGACGGCATAGAGAAAATCGGCTTGAGTCAGCCGTTCGATCTGCCAGGCATGGAAATCGAAAGCTTCCCCGGTGCTCAGCGCTTCTTCCGGTTTGTAGCAGTCGTTTTTACAGCCGATCTGTCCGGCGATGAGGACGTTGGCATATTCCTGTTTGAATTCCATTTCAAATGCAACGGCCCGGTTATTCAGATCCTCTGAAATGTTATTTTCGGCGCTGCGGAGCCGGTCGAGCCGCCAGGTCGGTGTGCCCAGAACAATCGGCAGTCCGGCGGTTCGGGCAATGGCGATATATTCGCGAACAAATCCGCGAAGGATTTCACGCCCTTCCAATGATTGGATGAGCAGGGAGGTGGCCAGCCGCGGATGAATGTGTTCGGGATGCGCACGGCGCACCCGTTCGGCAATGGCGGCTTCCATCAGAAGTTTCGGCTCGGTCTGGAGGATCTGTTCAGCGTTCATAACGGTACTAAAGCAGAAAAAGCGCCCCGGGCGGGACGCTTTTCTGGTGTGATTTATGACGGGTAATCCGTGAGATATTCACGGCTTAATCGTCTCTTTTCACGTTTAGTGGCTGACTTCGACTTTGGCACCTTTGGCCTGGCCGATGTCGGCGAGCAGTTCACCGAACCACGGTTCGTCGATGTTGAACGGTTTTCCGCCGGCGATGCGCGGGAATTCGCAGGCGCGGAGTTCGTCGTTCTTATCTTCGTCGTGACCGACGACACCGCCGATGCCTGCGATGGCGGAATCGACCGCAACGTCGCAGCATTCTTTGATGAGTTTGAGGTCGGCTTCGTTGGAAGCTGCGGCACGGGCATAGTAACCGGATTTCTGAATCAGTACTTTTTCAGCACCGAGCAGTTTGGCGAACTGTTTGCCGAACCAGGCACCGGGATTAATGGTGTCGAGTTTCACGTGACCGAAGGCATCGCGGACAATTTCTTCGCCGGCGGCTTCTTTTTCCTTAATGATGGCATCAACGCCGGCTCCTTCGGAAATGAAGATGTTCACGTTATCGACGTCGTCCATGACCTTTTTCAGGCGGGCGGCTTCAGCGGCAATATCGACATCCATTTCCGGAACGAAGACGGCGTGGACATCTTTGCGTTCTTTGGAAAGACCGATGTTGGGCAGGAAGTCGAGCTCTTCGAGACGTTCGTGGTAAACTTTTGCAGTGTAGGCGGTGAGCCATCCGCAGTTGCGTCCCATGACTTCGTGGATGATGAGCATGCGCGGGTTGGCGTTATGTTCGGCCACTACATTTTCGAAGTAGCGCGCGCCTTCTTCGGCTGCGGTCCATGCGCCGAGGGACTGTTTGATCGGGAAGACGTCGTTGTCGATGGTTTTGGGCAGGCCGACCACGATCAGCTTGTAATCATTTTCGGCGAGATAGGCCGCAAGATCGGCCGCCGTGGTGTTGGTGTCGTCGCCGCCAATGGTGTGAATCACATCGACGCCGTCTTTGACCAGCTGGTCGGCCGCGACCTGCAGCGGATCCTGACCGGGCTCGACGAGGCCGCGTTTTTCGCAGTCTTTCACGTTGGTGAGTTTGACGCGGCTGTTTCCGATCGGGGAGCCTCCGTGTTTGTAGAGGATGGACGCATTCTGGCGGATTTCATCAGTAACCGTGATGGAATCGCCGAGCAATAGGCCTTTATAGCCGCCGACATAGGCGATGATTTCTGTTTCCGGTGAAACTTCAGTGTAACGTTCGATCAGGCGACCGACTGCGGTGGAGAGACAGGGCGCGAGTCCGCCGGCAGTCAGTAGAGCAACTTTCTTAACAGCCATGTTTAATTCCTTTCGATTGAGGTGTTTAAAAATGAAGCGCAAATAATGGGAATCGAGGCCGAAAACGCAAGCGGGAATTGCCTGCAATCGGTAAGGTGTTTTCAGGCGCGGATCCCATGGAGTGAAGAATCGGCCGCGATCCGGTCAGTTGATACGGCTCCATTTGCGGTTCAGCGAGGTTGAGCTTCCGGTCGTCAGCATGCTAACCTGCTGGCGAACAGAACGGGATATTTTTTTTATGGCGGATCTATTCATTGTACGGGGACGGTTACGTTTTTCGGCCCTGCTCGGGCTGGTACTGACGGCCTTGTCCGGTTTGGCCACCTGGCATTTTTACGGGCAGCTCGAATTTGAACTCGATGACCGGAAGTTTCTTTTTTCAGCGATTCTCACGGGGGCACTGGCGCTGGGAACGGTTGGGTTGTTTATCACATTTCTGGCGGCTCAGTGGTTTATGAATCCGTCGCGGAGTCTGACGGACCGGCTCGATTCGTTTCCATGGTGGGTTGTGGGCATGCTGTTGGTGCTGGTGCTGATCGGCGGGGCCGGATATTTTGTGGCGCACTACCAGAGTGCGGCACAAAGCGAGTTTGATCTGCTGAGGGCGGGAAAGTGGAGTGAGCTGGAACAGCGGGTTTCTGCCAATCCCCGGCTGTTCACCCGGAAAGATGCTGCCGGACAGACGATGATTCAGGTGGCCTATCGTGAAAATTATCCCGAGGCTTTCGGGCTGCTGGCCAATCTCGGCGCTCCGCCGGTGGATCTTGATCCTCGCGGCGGAAGTCCCGTGCTGGCTTCGTTGGGCAACCTTCCGATGCTCGAAGTGCTGCTTAATGCCGGGCTGACCCCGAGTATTAACGATGTTGACGGTACTCCGGCTGTGCATCGTGCGGCGGAACGATCCGATTCCGCCGCACTCAAGCTGCTTATCAAGGCCGGCGCAGGAGTCGATGAGCGCAACGGTCTTTACCGCACCGCACTGATGCAGTGTGTCGGGAATGCTGCGCTGCAACAGGCCCGTGTCCTGTTGGCGGCTGGTGCAGATGTGAACACATTCGATCAGCGCGGAGACACGGCTCTGCATATTGCAGTTCGGCGTCGCAGTGTTCCTGCTGTTGAGCTGCTGTTGGAGAACGGCGCGGATGCGGATAGTTTTAATTTTTTGCACCAAACCCCGCTGCACCTTGCCGCTGAAGGAGGGCAGGATCAGCTGGTGAAATTATTTGCCGATACTCTTGAAAATATTGATTTGATTGATGAGGAAAATCGCACCCCGCTTGAAACCGCACTGGCTAACCGGCACTATGAAACCGCCACCCTGCTCATGGAGTCCGGAGCCGATACGGACCGTATTCTTGGCGATAGAAAAACCATACTTCATCATGCAATCGAGAACCGGGAATATGCCATTGCCCGTTTCCTGCTGCGTTCCGGAGCCCGTGCGGATATTCCTGATAGCGACGGACTGACCGCTCTCGATGTGTGCAAAGTCAAAGAACTGCAGGGACTCGTTGAAATGATTGAAGGTGTTCCTGACTCTGAAGAAGATCTGCCCGAAGAAAATTGATTTTCCAAGGGTTGTTTTTTGGGGCACTATGCCGCGGATATGAACGAGGTACCTGAATCACTGATCATTGTTGCCGGGCGTGATGCCTATCCGCTGATGCTGGTGCGTGCTGCACGCGACGCCGGGGTGAAGCGCATTGAGGTGCTTGCTTTTAAAGGGGAGACGCGCCGCGAAATTGCAGCGATGGCGGATAAAATGCATTGGGTGAATCTCGGCAGTATGCAGCGCTTTCTGGATACGCTTGCTTCCATTGGAATTCCGAAATGCATGATGGTTGGGCAGATTGCACCGAAAAATCTTTTTACCGTCCGGATGGATAAACTTGCGCTTGAGATGTACCGCAAGCTGGATTTCAAAAATGCACACACCATTTTTGGCGCGGTGGTGGAGGCTGTTGAAAATCTCGGAATTGAAATTCTTCCGGGCAATACGTTCATGGAATGCTATACACCGAAAAAGGGACTGCTCAGTAAACGGGCTCCGACGGAGCGGGAGCAGGCCGATATTGAGCTGGGACTTAAACTGGTTAAGGGCACCAGCGACTTCGAAATCGGCCAGACTGTGGCTCTTAAAGAGGGCATGATTGTTGCGGTTGAGGCGTTCGAGGGGACCAATCAATGCATCAAACGTGCGGGCCGGGTTGGTAAAGCCGGCTGTGTGGTTGTGAAAGTTCCAAAGGTTGGACACGATATGCGGTTTGATATTCCGGTGGTTGGAACCAAAACCTTTAAAATCATGAAGCGCGCCAGGGTTTCCTGTCTGGCGGTGGAGGCCGGAAAAACGATCCTGCTTGAACAGGAAAAACTGATTCAGCTTGCCGATCAATTCGATATGGCCTTTGTGGCAGTGGATACCCGTTTTTCTACTGCAGAGAACGCGGAGACACAGAGAACATGAGCCTCTGTGTGTTTCAATATGCTCTGGCGAAGCGGGTGGTTGATTAAGATGAATCAATCCCTTCTAGTGGTAGCCGGCGAGATTTCGGGGGATTTGCATGCCTCGAAAGTGGTGCAGCGGTTTAAGGATCAATCGCCCGACATCGTGTGGTGGGGGATCGGCGGCGATCATCTGAAGGCCGAAGGGGTGGAGCTGTTGCAGCATACGGACCGCATGGGGGTCATGGGCATCGTCGAGGTGCTGAAGCAATATTCCTTTTTCAAGGGCGTGCTGAAACAGGTTTTGGAGGAAGTGGATAAGCGTAAGCCGGAAAAAGCGCTGCTGGTTGATTATCCGGGGTTCAATTTGCGTCTGGCTCCGGAGCTTAAAAAACGCGGGGTGAAGGTCTGTTATTATATTTCGCCGAAGGTCTGGGCCTGGAATAAAAAGCGGATTCCGAAAATGGCGGAATGCATTGATCATCTGATGGTTATTTTTCCGTTCGAAGTGGAGCTGTTTAAGGGAACGGGGCTGAAAGTCGATTTTGTCGGTAATCCGCTGGTGGAGCAGATCGACGATTTTATGAAAACGGAACCGTTGGATCTGCCCTGGCAGTCAGAGCGGCGAGTGGCCCTGTTGCCGGGGAGCCGGAAGCAGGAGATCGAGCGGATTCTGCCCTCTATTCTTTCTGCGGCAAAATTGCTGGAGCAGAAAATTCCGGATCTTTCATTCATGATTGCCACGCCGAATGAGCGGATCGAAAAGCGGGTGAATGAACATATTTTCCAATCCTTGGAAAAGCCGGCGCGGCTGAATGTGGTCTGCGGAAATGCGCGCGAGGTGATGCGTCAGGCCGATGCGGCGATGGTGACGTCGGGGACGGCGACGCTGGAGACGGCGCTGATTGGCACGCCCCATATTCTGGTGTATAAAACCAGCGCCTTTACCTATTGGTTCGCCCGTTCGGTGGTGAAGATCCGCCATATCGGGCTGGTGAATATTATTTCTGAAAAAACGGTCTGTCCTGAGCTGATTCAGGAGGCCGCGTCGCCGGAGGCGATGGCCGCGGAAACCGAGAAGCTGTTAACGGCATCGCCGGAAATCGAGGCGATGAGGGCCGGGTATTCCGAACTTCGGAAGCGGCTGGGCGACCGTGCCGCCGCACAGCAGGTTGCGCAGATCCTGGCGGACTGAAGCGGCGTGCGGCATTAATCCGTGCTCTGAATAGGGGTATGTTTTTATCATATAAACTTGTCAAGAATTTTAAATTCAGGCTTTTCATCCGGCGGTGATCTGGCAGGTTTTCCCCAGCCCGGAAATGATTCCGGGCCAAACGGGAGAATTTCATGAAAGCACTGCGCAGCATGCACGTTCCCGGGATTTCGATCCTACTGGTTTTCGCCAGCACGTTCGCCTCATACGCCGCAGGTCTCACCAACGGCGGAAATCATACGGGAACCATTACGACGAACGATGTCACGGATACCTGGACCTTTTCCGCAGATGCGGGGGATGCCATTATTCTGCGGATCGGGGAGATTACGACGTCCTATGGCCTGTTTTCGCCGTGGATCCGGCTCTACGGTCCGGGCGGTGCCCTTATTGAAGGGAACGCGGCGGCTACCGATGCGCGGATCAGTTATGCGGCAACGACCGGCGGCGTCTATTCGGTGGTGGTTGAGAATTTTGATCCGGGCGGCGCGGGTACGTACAAGTTGCGGTATGCCAACGCCGGCCAGTCGTTTGCCGTCCCGGCCGGCGATGAGGGCGGCGCGCTGACCAACGGAGAAAATCATTCCGGAGCGATCGGTCTGGCGGATCTGGATATGTGGACCTTCCGTGCGGATGCCGGGGATACCGTTCGATTGAGAATTGCCGAGGTTTCGACTGATCTCGGGGCTTTTTCGCCCTGGATCCAGCTTTACGGGCCGGATGGATCTTTAATTGAACAGGATACAAATTCGTCAGATGCGGAGGTTGTCCATGCGGCGACCATTGGGGGCGTTTATACGGTGCTGGTTGAAAACTATGCTTCGGCCGGCGCAGGCACGTACAAGCTGCGGTATGCCAATACAGGGGAGTCGTTTACCGTTCCGGCGGGCGACGAGGGCGGCGCGCTGACCAACGGGGCGAATCATATCGGGATCACCGAGCTTGCGGATCTGGATCTGTGGACCTTCAGTGCGGACGTGGGAGATTCCATTATTCTGCGGATCGGTGAGGTGTCGACCGAGTTGGGTTCTTTTTCACCCTGGATTCTGCTCTACGGACCGGACGGATCTGTTATTGCACAGGATGCGAATTCGTCTGATGCGCAGATCGTTCATTCGGCCCTTACCGGTGGCGTTTATACCGTGGTGGTTGAAAACTATATTTCGGGCGGTGCAGGTTCGTACAATCTGCGCTATGCGAATATCGGAAAATCCTTTGCTGTCCCGTCCGGAGACGAGGGCGGAGCGCTGACCAACGGGGCGAATCATGTGGGGATCACCGAGCTTGCGGATGTTGATTTGTGGACGTTCAGTGCGGATGTGGGGGATTCGATTATCCTGCGCGCTGGCGAGGTGTCGACGGAGCTGGTCGCCTTTTCGCCCTGGCTGCGGCTTTACGGGCCGGACGGTTCTTTCATTAAACACAGTACAAGTTCCTCCGATGCGGAGATCACGCATTCGGCCATGACCGGCGGCGTCTATTCGGTGGTGGTTGAAAACTATGTTTCAGGAGGAGCAGGAACGTACAATCTGCGGTATGCCAACGCCGGATATTCATTTGTTGTCCCGGTCGGCGATGACGGTGGTTCGCTGGCTGCTGATACCTTTCCGGAAGGGGTGGTGGAACTGGGTGACCTCGATCTGTTTGAATTTGCCGCATGTGCGGGGGACCCCATCCAGCTGGATTGCATTGAATTGAGCGATCCGGGTGTCATGACGATTTCGTTGAATCTTTATGATCCCGAGGGTGTGCTGCTGGATGCGGATACCGGATCATCAGAGGCCAATATTCCGATGCTGGCTGCGCCGTCGGCCGGGACCTATACCATTCTGGTGAGCAGCTATAACGGCGGCGGCAACGGAACCTACCGGCTGGAACATAACGGGCTGCAGGACGGAATCCGGCTCTGCTCCGCTGAAGTGACCGAAATGGATGAAATGGTTTTCGGGGTCGGAGCTGAGCCGGGATCGACGAATGTGCTCTGGGCCGCGACCAATCTGGTCTCCGGGTTGTGGGAACCGACGGCGACGAATTTTGCCGATTCCGCCGGGTTTATTGTTCTGTACAACCGACTGGAGGTGTCGGAGAAGCAGCGTTTTTTCAAGCTTGAGCAGCACTGATCCGCCGCATGCGTTTCAGGGAAGGACCGTCTTCGGGCGGCCTTTTCGGTTTCCAATCCCCGGACAAAGGCCTTGATCACGGTTTTAAATAAATCGGGAAAAGTTTCGTTCATATTTTGAGCGGTGGTATATTCCTCGATTCCTTTTGGGATTTTTTAACACAGGAGAGAGTATGAGTGAGCAGAGTGACAAAAGCGCGGGCTGGGTGACGTTTGATCCGGACTTGAAAATTGTGGACTGCACGGTGCGTGATGGCGGCCTGTGCAATGCGCACAATTTTGAAGACGGTTTTTTTAAAGGGGTTTACGATACCTGCGTGGCCGGTGGTATAGACTATATGGAAGTCGGTTATAAGGCGGATAAAAAACTTTTTCCGGGTAATGAAAACGGGCCCTGGAAATTTTCAAGTGAAGAGGATATCCGCCGCGAAGTGGGTGAAAATGATACCGGCCTGAAACTCTGTGCGATGGCTGACACCGGCCGAACCGACCTGAATGATATTCTGCCGAAAAACGAGTCCGTGCTCGATCTGATTCGCGTGGCCACCTATATCCATCAGATTCCGGCGGCTCTGGAGATTGTGAAGGATGCCAAGGACAAGGGCTATGAAGTGGCGCTGAATCTGATGGCGGTTTCCACGGTGCCCGACTATGAACTTGATAACGGTCTTGAAACGCTACATGACGTCAAAGAAATTGATTTTCTTTATGTGGTCGACAGCTTCGGCTCTCTCTACTACGAGCAGATCGGGGACCTGATTGAGCGCTATAAAAAAACCGGTAAAACGCTGGGCATTCATGCGCACAATAACCAGCAGCTGGCTTACGCCAACACCATGTATGCTGCGATCAACGGCGTTAAAATGCTCGATACCACTATGATGGGGATGGGCCGCGGTGCCGGAAACTGTCCGACGGAACTGCTCGTCGGTTTTCTCAAAAATCCGAAGTTTAATCTGCGCCCGATTCTCGATTTTGTGCAGAACACCATGCATCCGCTCAGCCAGGACATTGACTGGGGATACAGCATTCCGTACATGATTACCGGCCATCAGAATGAACATCCGCGTGCGGCGATGGCGCTGCGGGACAGTGACCGAAAGGATGATTACGTCGGGTTCTATGACGAAATCACCTCGATCTAGCCTGTCTCCAGTTCTTGGAAAAAAGGAGTCCCTTTGGTCTTGCAGAGGGCATTTGCTCTTAGTAGGAGGTAGAGCCCTCTTATTCAGGGATAGGGGTTGTACGGCCCTCGGGCTTTAGGCTATAAACGCCTCTCGATTTGGAAATACCCTTGGGAGAGGGAGAAGATAAGGAGTCCCTTAAAAATGAATGTTTTGCATGTATGCGCGAACCCGAAGCCGACCGAAGAGTCGGTTTCAAAACAGCTGGCTGCGGCCTTCTTTGGAAAACTGATTGAACTGCGGTCAGATGTTGAGCTGGTGAATGTCGATCTTTACGACGAAAAACCGCCGTTCTACTCTTACGAGCTTTACCGCTCTGTCTGGAATCCGGTGTTCGATGAAAACTATGAGCGCTCTAAAGTGGAGGAAATGGCCACGAACTATGCCTCGAAACAGGTCGAACTGTTTAATGCGGCGGATGTGCTTGTTCTGACCATGCCGATGTGGAACTACGGTGTTCCCGGAGCGATGAAAGCCTGGATCGACCAGATTCTCTGCCCGGGCCTGACGTTCGATATCAGCAAAGAAGACGGTGTTAAAGGACTGCATAAAATTAAAAGCATTGTGCTGCTGGTTTCCTCGGGCGGAGTCTACAAGGAAGACGACGAACGTGATGCGCTGTCGCGCCAGATTCGACACGCGTTCGGATTCATCGGCATTGATGAGCTCGAAATCGTCTGGGCGGAAGGCCAGAATCCGCTCTTTTTTGATAACTGCGAAGAGAGCAAAGCTTTTGCGCTGGAGGCTGCCGTTGAAGCAGCCGAAGACATTGCGGAGCTTGATCTGACTCCGGCGGACGAAGAGGTTTCCGCTGAGTAACCCCATGCCGACATTTGTCAAGATTTGCGGAATCTGTTCGGGGCACGACCTCGAGCAGATTTCTGTTTTAAAGCCCGATGCGGTTGGCTTCATTCAATGGCCCGAATCGAAACGCTATGTCCCGGCCGAGGAAGTCGGACAGTGGGAAACGCCGGAAGGGATTAAACGCGTTGGCGTTTTTGTCTGCCCCGGCGAAGCTGAACTGGCGCATGCTGCACAGCATGGCCGGTTTGATGTGATTCAGGTGCATAAGGTGCATGACAGCTGGAACTTTGACCGCAATTTTTTCCAGGAGCTGGAAGTTTGGCGGGCGACGACGCCGGGTGAACTTTATCACTCCGAATCGGGATTCGACTTCGACCGCTTCCTGCTTGATTCCTACGACGAAAAATCCGTCGGCGGAACCGGGAAAACCTGCGACTGGAATATGGCGAAAACTCTGATTCGCGTTACTGAAAAACCGATTCTGCTCGCCGGGGGGCTGACCTCGGACAATGTGGCTGAGGCGATTACGGAGGTCAAGCCGTGGGGGGTGGATGTCAGCTCCGGCGTTGAAAAGGAATTGCGTATAAAGGATATGGATAAGGTCAAGGCCTTTATCGCGGCCGCGCGTAGTGTCTGATGATCACCCGGTTTGCGCCCAGTTTGACCGGATATCTTCATTTGGGGCATGTGCTCCATATGCTTTATGTCTGGGGAATTGCCCGGAAAAGGGGCGCGAAAGTTCTTTTTCGGATTGAGGATCACGACCGTTCGCGCGCCCGGCCGGAATATGAAACCGCTGTTTTCCAGACCCTGGAATGGCTCGGTTTTTTTCCAGACCTTGGAATTTCATCAGCTGCGGAAAAGCCGTCCGAATTTCGTCAAAGCGATGGTTCGGAATATTATCAATCGGTTCTGGACCATCTGGAAAACCGCGGATTGGTTTACGGCTGCCAATGCTCCCGTAAACAGATTGCCGAAACCCAGCCGGAAGGAGCCGGGGAGCTCTTATATTCCGGAACCTGTGCCGAAAAAGGGTTGCCGCTGGAGGGAAATACCGTGCGGTTCCGTACTCCCGGTCGGCAAACTGGTTTTGAAGACCTCAAACTGGGGAGACAGTGCCAGATTCCCTGGCTGCAGTGCGGTGATTTTTCGCTGCGCGACCGGCAGGGGCAGTGGACGTATCAGTTTGCGTGCGTCTGCGACGACATCCGCCATGGTGTTGATCTCGTTATTCGCGGCGAAGACATCCTCTTCAGTACCGCCCGCCAGATCCAGCTTTTCGAGACCCTGGACGCTGCGCCGCCGCAGTATTATCACCATCCGCTCATTTGCGATGAGACCGGTCGAAAGTTGAGCAAGCGCCAGCGGTCGGAAAGCATCACTCAGCTCCGCGAATCGGGCCTTTCGCCCGAAGCCGTCATCGGTCGGGCGCTACACCAGTCCGGACTGTCTCCGTCCGATACACCTTTCACAGCCGAACAGGCCATTCATGAGTATATCATCTAGATCCCCCGATCGTGGGTGTTAGACGATATACTTTTGCAGTTGGTGAGCGACCTTTTTGCGCAGGGTTTTGTGGAGGGCGTGGACGTCTATGCCGAGGTAATTGGTTGGGAGGAGTTCATTGGGCAGCAGGGGATCAAGGTGCATACATTGGATATAGGCTTCGGAATCTTCTTTCAGGAGAATCAGAAGGGCGTCGGCATCGTGGTCGATGTGTTCTAACAGTTTGAGGTTGTGGCGGTACACCGAAAGGTACCGGTTCTGCAGTTTATTAATCCATTCCCAATTCCAGGATGTATCGACGATTTCCCGGGCCTCATGGTGAAGTACGGTACGGGATTCGAGGAGATAAGAAACCGCATCCAGATTGGCGGCGCGTTTGAGGTCATCGTATTCCGGTCGGATATCGCGCGGTGTAATCCATACACTCTTCTGCAGGCCGCCCATGCGCATCCGTTTGAGAAATGCGCGGAGGTTGTCGCGGTAGTGTCGCTCAGCTTCGGGAACATCAAAAATAAGCATGTACCAAATGCCGTTCCAAGAGGTGTTCCATAGTTTTTCCGGTTGGTGGTAGACCGGCAAATACTCTTTTCCCAGGTCGGTCAGTTCCAGTCGGGGCAGTTGGGCCGTTTCCGTGTTTTTTACGATCAATCCGGCTTTTCGGAGGCGGGACATCGAATTGTGATAAGAACGCAGGTTGGGGTAGGTATGCTGCCAGAGGTGAGATCGTCCGGCGGTACGCAGCAACTCGGCTAGATCCTGAAGGAGGTCCATCCATTCCTCCTGCACCCGCCGGCGTACAACGGGCAGTGACCAGTCCGGATGATGAAAACTTTTCCACTTCATAAGTATATTATCTGACTCCCCCGATCGTGGGTATTAGATGATATACTTATGCGGGGCAAGGGAAAATCGGGCGGGGCGGAGGACGGGCTTGGGAAAACAGCCTTGAATTGGTAAGGTTGGGGGCACATTATCCGAATCCGTTTTATTAATGAGGAATTTTGATATGAAACCGACTCAACCTGACAGACACGGCCATTTTGGTGATTATGGCGGCATGTATGTGCCGGAAACGCTGATGGAGCCGCTGAATGAGCTGACGCGCGTATATAAAGAGGTGCGTAAGGACCCGGAGTTTAAGAAGGAGCTGCAGTATTATCTGCGTGAATATGTGGGGCGTCCGACGCCACTGTATTATGCAGAGCGTATGACGGAGCAGCTGGGCACGGCGAAGATATATCTGAAGCGCGAAGATCTGTGTCACACCGGAGCGCACAAGATCAACAACTCGATGGGGCAGGTGTTGCTGGCGAAACGCATGGGCAAAAAGCGCATTATTGCGGAAACCGGTGCGGGACAACATGGGGTGGCGACGGCGACGGTCTGTGCGATGTTTGATATGGAGTGCATTGTCTATATGGGCAAGGTGGATATGGAACGCCAGGCGCTGAATGTGTTCCGAATGGAGAGTCTGGGGGCGACGGTGGTTCCGGTGACGGTCGGCCAGCAGACACTGAAAGAAGCGGTTAACGAGGCTATGCGCGACTGGGTAACAAATATCCGTTCTACGCACTATATTCTCGGTTCGGCGCTGGGGTCGCACCCGTATCCGATGATGGTGCGTGATTTTCAGAGTGTGATCGGAACGGAAGCACGCAAGCAGATTCTCAAGGCTGAGGGACGGCTGCCGGATGCGATTATTGCGTGCGTCGGCGGCGGTTCCAACGCGATCGGGCTGTTTCATCCGTTTATTAAAGATGAAGGGGTTCGCATGATCGGTGTGGAAGCCGGCGGCTTCGGGATTAACGGGGGCATGCATGCAGCGCGGTTTGCCGAGGATAAAATCGGGATTCTTCAGGGTACAAAAACGTATGTGCTGCAGGATGGCGAGGGACAGATTGCTCTGACGCATTCGATCAGTGCGGGGCTGGACTATGCCGCCGTCGGTCCGGAGCACAGCCTGCTGCGCGATCTGGGCCGCGCGGAATATTCTTATGTCACCGACGAAGAGGCGGTGCTCGGATTTGATAAACTGTCGCAGTGGGAAGGCATTCTGCCGGCGCTGGAAAGCTCGCATGCCATCGGCTGGACCATAAAGAATGCGGATGCGTTCAAGAAGGGCGAACTCATCATCATTAATGTTTCAGGCCGCGGCGATAAAGACGTGATGCAGCTGGCTGAATGGAAAGCCAAGAACAGCTGATCGTCGCGAAATCGATGTTTGCAGGAAAGGGTGCCGGATGGTGCCCTTTTTTTATACGTCGATTTTGGAAAATTGTGCGGAACTCCAACCCGGAATTCGGGTTGAATTCATGATAACTTAATGTGGTGTGATTTAGATTCCGGCTTTTGTGGAATCGGATGCAGCAACAAACGTTGAAAATCGTATATACACAGGTGTGTTTATATGAAGGAAGACAAGAGCTGAGAATAAGGCCGGTGACACTGGAGCGTGGTTGCGATGGCCGGTTTGTGTGCATTACTGCTTTTTGCTTTTTAGTCATTTGGCGGGCGTGTGCCGGTGACCGATTCGTGATGTTCAGCCGATCATTCTGGAGGATGAAAGCAACCGCGAAGCCTGCCGGTTGATTGAGATGAATATAAGTGCGGGGTCCGAATAAGTTTCCAAAGACTGGATTTTTTATTCCAAACCTAGGTGTTTTCCTGTTGCACACGGACCAAAGTACCGGTTTCAAGCACACTGGCGGTTTTTCGCGGAGCGAAAGCAAGCTGCCAGGGTCTGAGCAGCATACCGTATTCCGGATCAAGGCTGGCGCGGCCCGGCAAACTGCGCCTGCGGTCCTGAAGGGATTCGGTGATGAGCACTGCACCAACGATCGGTGTTCCGGGGCCATCTTTGATCAATATGCGTGACATGACCTGAAGAATCGGAGATTCTCGCGCTTCATTTCAAGTTTCAAATTCAAGGATCAGGTTCAATTATATGGCATTGAAAAGTATGACAGGTTTTGGTGAGGGGGCCGCGGCGGCTTCGGGGATCCGGGTGTCGGTTGAGCTGAGTTCGGTGAACCGAAAACAACTGGATATCAATGTGAACCTGCCGCGCAATCTGGTTACGCTTGATGCTCAGGTGCAGCGTACGATCCGTGAGCAGTTTTCGCGCGGGCGGGTTTCCGGGATCATTCGGGTGGAAGCGGCCGACGGCTCGGCCGGTTCGGTGACGGTGGATGAAAAGCTGGCGGCGGAATATGTGGCCGGCATCCGTAAGGCGGCGGCAAAGCTGAACCTGAACGAGGATCTCGGGGCAGAACTGATTTCACGTCTGCCGGGCGTCGTAAGTATTGAGCAGCAGGATCTGGATTCCGATCAGGTTTCGGATGTTCTGGCGCAGGCGCTGGGCAAAGCGCTGAAGGGGCTGGCAAAAATGCGGGCCGCTGAAGGAAAGGCGCTGGAGACCGATCTGCGGGAGCGGTTGGCCCTGCTCGACGAGTATACAAAAAATATCCGTAAACTGGCGCCGACGGTGGTCATCACCTATCGCGAAAAGCTTTTCCAAAGACTGGAAGAAGCCGGTCTGACCGATCTGGCTTCTGATGAACGAATCGTGAAAGAGATTGCCCTGTTTGCCGACCGCTGTGATATCAGCGAGGAGCTGACCCGTTTGAAAAGTCATCTGGCGCAGGCGCGCAAACTGCTGCGCTCGAAAGAACCGGTCGGCCGTACGCTGGATTTTCTGTGTCAGGAACTGTTCCGCGAAATCAATACCACGGGGTCGAAGGCCAACGAAGTGGAAATCACCCGGCAGGTGGTGGCGTTTAAAACCGAGCTCGAACGGATTCGCGAGCAGGTGCAGAATATTGAGTAGTTGCAGGAGAAAGATGTGGAAGAAGGTAAACACAAATTGATTCAGGAACAGCCTCCTGTCGCCCGAACTTCGCGACCGTTGCTGATTGTGGTTTCGGCGCCTTCCGGCTGCGGGAAAAGTACACTGTGCGACCGGCTGGTTGAGGAGTTCCCGAAAATTGCTTATTCGGTTTCGTGCACCACCCGCGCGCCGCGAGGCGAAGAGCAGGATGGCGTGGAATATTATTTCCTTTCCAAAAAGGAGTTTAAGGAGCGGATCAAACACGGCGAATTTCTGGAGTGGGCCAAAGTGCACGGAAATTATTACGGAACGCTGGAAGACACGGTTCTTTATTCGATGGAAGAAGGAAGACACATCCTGCTGGATATCGATGTGCAGGGGGCGGCCCAGCTTCGGAAGTCGCTGCAGAAACTGGATCCGCGTCATCCCGTCCGCCGAGGGTTTACCGATATTTTTGTTCTGCCGCCATCGCTCGAAGAACTGGAAAAGCGCCTGCGCGGTCGGGGAACCGATGAGGAAAAGGTGATTCAGAAGCGGCTGGAAGCGGCTGAGGATGAAATGGCCTATGCCAAAAACTACACACACCGGATCATCAATGATGATCTGGAAACCGCCTACGACGATCTGAAATCGATCATACTCACCGGAATGGGGCTGTTCTAATCAGTGTCGGTTATCCGGCGGAAATACCGATGACTTCGCGGAATTCAATTTTTTCCGCAGCGAGGACAAAAGCGGTAGGCGGCATATCCCGGGTTGAAGCCATCAGACTTTCATAGTAGCGGCCGTATTCTTCATCCGATTCATCAAGGAGCGGCGGGCGCATCCCCATGAAGACCAGTCCGGCCTGTGCAGATGATTGCCGGATCATGCCGTAGACGCCGGGCTGTTCCTTGATCAGCACTTCCGCAACGGCAGGGATTCGCTGTTCTTCGATGAAGTTTTCCAGACGTTCCAGTGCGGTGTTCTGTTCATCGGCATTTTCGACAATGGTTTTGATGATGAGCTTCGACTCTTTCCATACCGGGCTTTTCTGAATCTGGTAGGCGAGGGTAAGCATAAGGCCGATATTATCTTTATTTCCACCCCACCAGACATGGATTTCCTCGGCATCTTCCACACTTTCAATATGGCTGTCGCGCAGCATGACCAGATTGCGTTCGGTACGGTAGACAAGGTGGATGAGTTCAGCAAACTCAGTGAAATTTTCACGATTTTCAGTATCTCCCAGCAGGATGGTATTGGGGGTCAGCGGGCCGTAGCCATAAGCTCGAACCAATGCCCGTGCTCCGGACAGCATATCGGGCGAGGGGAAGATTTTCACCATGGCGTCGACCTCGCGTTTCTGGAGGTAGTCTTTCATGGAGGCTTCCATGGATTGGACTTTTTCGGCGGACCAGTCTTCGACCGGAAGAATGCTGGCAACGGTGAGTGCACTGCTGTGGCGTGTGAGAGCGTGGGCCATTTCGACGAGGTGCCAGCGCGATTTCGGGGAACCGCTTAAGGCCATAATTTGCGGCCGCCAGGTCCGTTCGTCAGGTTTTAGTTTGTTGAGCCGGTGGATGGCAAAACGGACGAGCAGCGTGAGAATGCCGTAGCGCATATCGGCCCAGTGGGCATTCAGGTGGCGACGTTTAATAAGGTAGAAAACCAATGCGGTCAGGAGGATGGCAATCATCGTTGCACCGGCGTTAATCATCAGCATCGCCGCAAAACAGAGGGCCGCGCCGAACAGGGATACGCTGCACGGAACCTTGAACTTCGGTCGCCATGAGGGGCTTTCAATCAATCCTTCCAAACCGGCGGAAAGATTCAGCAGACCGTAAGACAGCAGGAAAAACATGGAGAGAATCGGTGCGATCACATTGAGGTCGCCTAACAGTACGGCAACCAGTGCAACGGCGAAAGCAAGGGCGGTTGCAATGCGGGGGTCGGCTTTATCTTTTCCGAAACCTCTGCCGATAAAATGCGGAATGATGCGGTCGATTGCGAGTGCCTGAAGGGTGCGCGGGGCTCCGAGCAGAGAGCCGAGCGCACTGGAGATGGATGCGGCGATGACGCCGGCGGCGATGGCGGGCCACCAGGCAGAAACGGTTGACATAATGTTGGAATCGACCAGCAGCAGATCCGGGTTGTGAACCTTTGCGTTCAGGAAAATCGGCATGATCATATAGACCAGGTAGCCGGTTCCGATGGCGAGCAACGTGCCGAGGGGAAGGGATTTTGCCGGATTTTTCAGGTCGCCGGAGAGGCCCAGTCCGGCCTCAATCCCTGTTACGGCGGGGAAGAAAACGGCAAAGGCGACCCAGAATCCGACTTTTCCCGGAATAACGGTTCCGGCCGGCAGCGTGAGGGTTTCGGGCGCTGGATTTCCCATAAAGAATGAGACCAGTGACAGCGTAATGGCGGCAAAAATGATAAACTGAACTTTGAGGGCAAGATCAGCGGAAATGTAGGCCAGTGCCGTAATGGCCAGCAGGGTTCCGGCAGACAGTATTTTGGCCGTCATTGCCGGATCAATGCCCCAGTGGCTGAGTGGATTTCCGGTGTAGGACATTACCGCCTCTGTGCAGCCGGCAATGTAAAAGGCCACGCCGATGGCGCGGGCAAAAAAGAGCGGGAGGCCGATGGCGGCTCCGGCCTCCAAACCGAGGGAGCGCGATATAATATAGTAGGCTCCGCCGCCGCCCACCTTCATATTGGTGGCCATGGCGGAGATGGAGAGGCCGGTCAGAAAAGTGATCAACGTGGCCATGGTGACGATCAGCAAAGTGCCGAAAAGTCCAACGTTGCCGAGTACCCAGCCGAAGCGCAGATACATGATGACACCGAAGATCGTCAGCACACTCGGCGTGTAGACCCCTTTAAACGTTCCGAAAGAATAGCCCTTCTTTTCGATCTGCTCACCCATAGAAATTTCCCGTCGTGCAAATAATTCCGGCCGATAGTTCCAGAGATTACCGGAAATAGGAAGCTCTCTTGCTGTTGTTAAAGAGCGGTTGATTCAGCCGCCCGGTCAGACGGCCTGCCGAAGCTGTTTCCGAGTGGCATAATAGGCCTGTGCACCGGAGAGCAGGTTGGAGAGGGCCAGTCCGCTCACGAGGCCGGTGAATCCGAAAAAGTGACTTCCGAGGAAGCATAGCGGCATGATGAAGACGAAGACGCGGGTCAGGCTGACGAACATGACGGGGCCGGGTTTTCCGATCACGTTCAGTATCTGGCTGAGCCAGGTGGTGGTATGGAGGCCGGCGTGGCCCAGTGCGGCAATGAGCAGGTAGGTTATGCTCAACTTCAGGACGGTCGGATCATTGCTGAACCATCCGGCAATCCAGCGGGCGCCGAGGGCCAGCAGGGCGAATGTTATGCAGGAATACAGCAGAGCAAACCGGGTACTGATCCGGCGGGCGGCCTGAACGCGGTCGTGTGCATTCGCCCCGAAGTTCTGCCCGACAAACGGGACGATCGCCATCGAATACGCCATGGAAATGATGAACACAATGGTTTCGATACGAGTGCCGGTGGCCATGGCGGCCACCGCTTTCACCCCGCCGACGCCGGCGGCCAGGCGGATGTAGTAGCCTTGGGCAAGCGGAGTCAGGGCCTGGGTGAGTGCGGCGGGGATGCCGAGTTGAATGATGTTTTTCCAGGAATCCAGCGCCTGCTTGATCCGCGGGCGGCTCCAGTCGATCAATTGGTGTTTAAAGTGAAGAATGAGCAGGGACGCGGATGCACCGAGGCCGCGGGATATCACCGTAGCCAGAGCGGCCCCTTTCATGCCGAGGGCCGGAACGGGGCCCCAGCCGAAGATCAGAATCGGGTCGAGGATTACATTGAGTATGGCGCAGGATATCATGACGATCACCGGCCGCACCATATCGCCGGCGGCGCGCAGGCAGCCGTCGGAGACGGGCGGAAGGATCGCGAAGACCGCGCCGATATACCAGATCTGCATATAACTGCGCACCAGTTTGAGCACGTGGTCTTCGGCACCGAGCATGGAAAAAAGCGGGGTGATGGTGAAGTAACCCAATCCACTGACGAACAGGGTTCCAAGGATGGTCAGTACCAGTCCGTCGGCCACGGTCCGCCGGGCGAGAGGAACATTTTTTGCACCGAGTGCACGCGAAATAATAGAGGCTGCGCCGGCCGAAAAACCGATGGCCAAAGCGCCGACGATCATGATTACCGCAAACGTGAAACCCATCGCGGCAAGTTCTTCGGTGCCGAGGCGCGAAACGAAATAAGTGTCCGTGAGGTTGAACACCATCATGGCAAACGCCCCGGCCACGCCGGGTAGGGCGAGCCGGGTCATGTGGCCGGTAACGGAACCCTGGAGCAGTTTACTCATGTGTAATCAGCAGCTTGCGTTTCAGCGCGCCGCAGTCGTCGATGACCATATAGAGGCAGGGGACGAGCAGTAGAGCGATGAACGTGGCAAAGAGAATGCCGAAGCCGAGCGAGATCGCCATGGGGATCAGGAACTTGGCCTGGCGGGAGGTTTCGAGGATCATGGGCATCAGGCCGCCGAACGTGGTCATGGTGGTGAGCAGGATCGGCCGGAAACGCTGGATACCGGCGGAAACCACGGCATCGTGTGTGGAGTCGTGGTGCTCACGCCGTTCGTTGGCGAAGCTGATGAGCACCAGCGCATCGTTCACCACCACGCCCGAAAGGGCGAGCATGCCGATTACGCCGAGCATAGTCATGGAATAGCCGAGGATCAGATGGCCGATGATGGCGCCGATGATGCCGAACGGGATGGAGATCATGACGATGAGCGGCTGGGAGTAGCTCTTGAAGGGAATGGCGAGCAGGGCATAGATGGCCAGCAGCACCATCGGGATCGTGACGGCCATACTGCCGAAGCTGTCGCGCTGGTCGGCGGAACGGCCTTCGTAGCTGTAGTCCAGTCCGGGGAACTGGCGCTGCAGGGTCGGGAAGAAGTCGCTGTCGAGTTTGGCGGTCACTTCGCCAGCCTTGGATTTCGGCCGCACATCTGCGGTAAGTGTAATAGTGCGCATGCCATTGCGGCGGTTGATGGTGGTGTAGGATTTGCCGATCTCGGTGTCGACCACATCGGCAAGCATGACTTCCCCGCCGTCGGGCGTCTGGAGGATAAAGTTTTCGAAGTTATACATGCGGGTACGTTCCGCTTTGGGCAGGCGCACTTTTACTTTTACTTCGTTACGGCCGCGCTGCTGGCGGAGCACTTCAGTTCCCTCGAAGGCGGCGCGGATCTGGCCGCCGATATTGCTGGCCGAGAGGCCGAGGCTGATGGCTTCGGGTTTCAGCGTGAAGTCAAACTGAGTTTTTCCCTGTTCCACACCGTCGTTGATGTCCTGCACGAGGGAGTAGTTTTCAAGTTCTGCGGCCAGGGCTTGAGCGGCGCTTTCAAGCGTGGCGATTTTTTCGTGGCGCAACTCGATTTCGAGGGCCGGGCCGCTGCCCGGGCCTCCTTGGTCGGAGGCATAGCGGATGAAGCGGACGCCCGGCAGGTCGCCGACTTTACTGCGCCACTTTTGCACAAATTCTTCGGTGCCCATAATGGTTTTACGGATTTCGGGGTCGGCGAGATAGACGCGCACCTGGCAGGTGTGTGAACCGCTGCTGCCGATTCGGGCAAAGATACCTTCGACGAGTTCCGGCCGGCCGGATTCTTCGAGCACCTCCTGGGCGCCTTTGACGAGGCGGTCGGCCACGACTTCGGTTTTTTCCACCGGCACCCCGTAGGGCAGGGTGGCGGAGGCAATGGCGAAGTCGGATTCAACGGTGGTGAACATCGAGAAGCCCATGCGGCCGCTGAACCAGAAACCGCCGACGATGAAGAGAACGGAAAGGGCCATGGCAATGACGACGTAGCGATGCGAGAGGCAGAAGTCGAGGAACGGACCGTATTTGGTGCGCACCCAGTGGCGGAAGGCGTGGCTGAAACGCTGCTGAAAGCGGTGGATGATGCCGAAGAGGCCGGTGGGTTCTTTTTTGCGGGCATGGCTGAGATGCGACGGCAGAATGTAGAGGCTTTCCAGCCAGGAGATAGTGAACACGGCGATCACCACAATCGGCAGCATGCCGATTACGCGGCCCATCTGCCCGGGCATGAGCGCGAGCGGAATGAAGGCGACGATGTTGGTGAGAATACTGAAGCCGACCGGTGAACAGACTTCGCGTGCGCCGCGTACTGCGGCTTCATGGGGCTCCAGGCCGTCCTGCTGATAGTGGTACACATTTTCACCGACCACAATCGCATCATCGACCACGATACCGAGTGAAATGATGAAGGCGAACATGGTGATCATGTTTATAGACAACCCGGTAAGCGGCATCAGCAGCATCGCCCCGAGGAAGGAGATCGGAATGCCCATGGCCACCCAGAGGGCGAGGCGCATTTCCAGGAAAATGCCGAGCACGAGCAGTACCAGCACCAGGCCGAGTGCCCCGTTACGTAAAAGCAGACTGGCGCGCTGGGAAAAAACTTCCGTTTTGTCGTCGAGAATATCAATGCCGATTCCTTCCGGCATCTGTTCTTTCAGCTGGGGAAGGATTTCGGCCACGGTCTGGGAGATCTGCGTGGGGGTCTGGTCGCCGACACGATAGATCTCGAGCATAATGGCGGGCTTGCCGTTATAGGAGGCAAAGCTGTCGGAGTCTTCGAGGCCGTCGATGACCTCGGCCACGGCACCGAGTTTGAGGGTGGTTCCGTCTTCGGAGGCGAGGATCGGGGCCTGGGCAAAGTCGGTGCCGTAGTTGCGGCGTTCCTGCATGCGCAGCAGAGTTTCGCCGCTGTCGGTTTTGATGCCGCCGCCGGAAATTTCGCGGGACTGGGTGTTAATGGAGGAGGCGAGCGACTGGTGGGTCATGCCGTATTCGCGAAGTTGGTCCTGAGGAACTTCAATGCTGATTTCCAGATCGCGGGTTCCGGTCAGGTCCACCTGAGTAATAAATTCGGTCTGCAGCAGGCGGTTTCGTACCTGCTCGGCGAGACGGCGCAGGGTGATATCGGAGATGTCGCCGTAAAGGACGAGCGTCATGGCATCGCGTTTGCGCTCGGAGAGGGAGACGACCGGTTCCTCGGCGCCGTCCGGGAAGGTGGTGATCCGGTCGATTTCGCTTTTGATATCCTGGTAGACCTTGATGCGGTCGGAGCCTTCAATCAGTTCGGCATAAATGCTGGCTGACCCTTCGCTGGCCTTAGAGGTGACCTCTTCGATGCCTTCGAGCGAGCGGACGGCTTCTTCCGCGGCCAGGCAGACACTCTGCTCCATTTCCTCGGGGGTACCGCCGGGGTAGGTGACCGAAATAGTAACGGCGTCGGCGGTCAGATTCGGGAAGACCTCTTGTTTGAGGGTCATAAACGTGCCGAAGCCCCCGATGAGGCACAGCAGCATCAGCAGGTTGGACGCGACCGGATTTTTGACCATCCAGGCAATGGGTCCATTGAATTTTTCCAGAAGTTTTGTCATGGCGGATTACCAATTTGAGAGAATTAAAAATGTAACGGGAGGAGGGGGTTATTTGGCCGGTTTGCCTTCCGGCTTGCCGGTACGTTGCGGAGATTCGGGCATTGGTTCGCCGTCGCGTCGCAACTGCATGCCTTCAACGGCGGCAGATAGCTCGGTTGTGACGATTTCGATTTCGGCGGGGCCGTCGATGCGGATCAGCATTTCATCAGCATAGCCGTCGATCACTTCCGCCTGGAGGATGCGCAGTTTATTTTCGCTGTCGATGGTCCAGACCACATTGCCGTCGCGGAGGTATTTCCGGGGAATCATCATGGAATCGGGAATAGAGTCTCCGTTAATGCGGATTCGAACATATTCGTTGATAAGCATGGGACGGTCGCCGGTGGTATAGGGCTGGTCCGCTGTGAGGAGAATGCGGGCCATGCGGCCGGTATCCGTGAGGGTCGGCAGCAGTTTGTAGGTTTGGGCCAGCCGGGTGGTGCCGTCGGAGAGGGTGAGTTCGGCGGGATATGTCTTTGACCCGATTTCCGGCAGGGGCGTCAGCGAGCTGAACGGAATCGAAGAGTAGACAAAAAATCGGTCGATCGCGGCCAGTTCGATCAGCGTCGACGATGATTGAGCATAGTCGCCGACATCGGCGGTTTCTGAAACCACCACGGCATCGAATGGCGCGTGGATTTTAGTTCGTTCAAGGTCGAGTTTCGCGGATTCGACGGCGAGTTCTGCGGTTTTGATGGCGGCTTCGGCGGATTTCAGCTGGGGCTCGCGCAACATGAGGTCACTGTAGGCATCGGACTCGTCGGTCCCCATCATTTCCATTTCATGGCGGACGACATCCTGTTGGCCTTCTTCGATGCGGTAATTGCTCTGAGCCGTGAGCAGGGCCGCCTCGGCCTCGGCGAGAGCAAGACGATAGTCAGCGTCGTCGATTTCGACGAGTACATCGCCTTGTTTCACGAGACCGCCTTCGACCAGGCCGGGATTGACGGCGATGATCCGGCCGCTGACTTCAGGCCGGAGATCGGCAGATTTTTCGGCGGTGACGGTGCCGAGGCATTCCACGGTGTGAATGTGCGCTGCGGTTTTCATGGAGACGGTTTCGACCACCGGAACCATGGAGGACATGGCGCGTCGGCGTTGGGCCTCGGGTTTATTCGTCATAAAGTAGCGGGCGATTAACAGGCCGCCAATGATGAAGACGAGACCGATCAGGATTGAAAGTGTACGGCGAGATGCATTGTTCATTAGTTTTCCTCCAGCATGAATGTCCAGTCGCCCCCGAGGGAGCGGTAAAGTTGTATACGGTCGCCGAGCAGTTCGGCCCGGGCCTGCACGTGGGTGATCTCAAGTGATTCGCGCGAAACGATTGCGGTAAGAGCGTCGAGGAACGGAAGGACGCCGCGCTGATAGCGGCGGATTGATTCCGTCTCGCTTTTTTTTGCGGCAGCATACTGTTTGGCAATAGCTTCCACATAGGCGGCCTGATGCTGTTCATCGGAGAGTGCATTTTCGGTTTCCTGAACGGCTTCGAGAACGGCAAGACGATAGGCGGCAATGCGTTCGCGGGATACCGCTTCGACCCGCTCCACTTCTGCTTTCCGGGAGCCGCCATCCAACAGCGGAGCCAGAAGACTTGCGGCAAGGTTAGAGGCCCAGTCATCGAACAGATCCTCTACATCTTCCCCGCCCGTGGTGATGTTACCGGTCAGCGAAAGGGTGGGCAGGCGCGCCGCCCGGGCCGCGCCGATGGACCAGTCGGAAGATTCAAGCTGCAGCCGTGCCGTCTGAATGTCGGGCCGGTTTTCGAGAAGGTTGACTGGAAGCCCGGCTGCCGGTTGGGGAGGGAGGGCCGGCAGCTCTTCGGCTTCCAGTCGAAGGTCGGTTCCCGGAATTTTTCCGATGAGAACGGCAATCTGATTTTCCGAGGTCTGGATAAGGGCGCGGGCCGGCGGGATTTTGGCCTCGGAAGAAGCCACCAGCTGCCGCTGCTGCAGGACGTCCAGCAGTGTGGACTGACCGGTTTTGTAACGGCGTTCAATGGCTTCGAGTTTGTTGCGGTTGGATTTCAGCTGGCTTTCGTAGAGCGCCAGAATTTCATGTTGCGCCAGCCAGGTGAAATAGGCGGTGGCGAGTTCGGCCGAAAGACTCATGCCGGCAGACTGCAGGTCGAATTTTGTGGCTTCGAAATCGGCAAGCGATGCGCGTTCGGTGGACTTCAGCCGTCCCCAGAGGTCGAGCTCATAGCTGGCATACAGCCCCATGGAATAATCAGGAGTCGTCCGGCTGGCATTGGTGTCGTTGAAGTTTGAGTTATAACCCGAGGAGGCCGATGCGCTGCCATTGAGCTGGATTTTTCCGGCCGCCCCGCTTTTCACGGCGGTTGCCGCCGCCTGTTCGAGGCGGGCGTAGGCCTGTTCGAGACTGAGGTTTCCGGCAAAGGCTTCGTTCATGAGCCGGTTGAGCTGCTCGGAACCGAAAGATTCCCACCATTTGGTCTGTAATTCCGCCTGGCCGGAAGGGTTTTTGAACTGCGCAGGCGTTTGTTCTTCGAGCAGGGTATCGTCACGCTGCGGTTCCAGCGAAATACAGGAGGTGAGCAGCAGTGCGGAGGACGCGGTTATTACGGATAGTATCTGTTTCATGAATTCAGGCTCTTTTTAACTTCTCTGAGGCCGCCGATGGCAAAGGCCTCGATTTGTGTAATTAAAGGAGTGATGTTCTGGAAGCGGGAAAAGCGGTGCAGCCGGTGGGGATCATTTCTGTATTTCTGGTAACCGGCATTGATCGAGATATGTACCCCCATAAAGTTCTGAGTAAGCAGATCCAGCTGAATTTCGCCGATCTCGTGTTCGATAAAATCGCGAATGGCCGCCCGAACCCGATCGTGATTCGGCTTCAGATAGGTTGCTAACAATTCATCATGTTTCGGGGTGAACTCATTCATTTCCCTGTGGATCAGCATGGGGCATAAACCGGCGGTTCCTTTTGAAAAAATACATTCAAGCCGCGAGCGGAGGAACAGGCACAGCCAGCGTTCCGCTCCCACTTCCGTGTGGTCATCCGGGTACGGAAATTCGGAGCGGGCGACGCTGACCAGGTAATTCCAGACTTCGGAATAGAGCTGGGCCTTATCGCCGAAATGATAGTTCACGGCTGCAATGTTCGCCTCCGCCGCGTCAGAGATTTCGGCCACGGTGGTTTCGCGATAGCCTTTTTCTGCAAAAATCGGCGCGGCCGCTTCGATCAGACGCTCTTTGGTTGTTTTGACATGTTCCATTTTCAAATATCCATTTGAATTGAGGGAATGCAACGTATGGAGGTGCGGATTTATTGTCAACCAATTCATTTATTTATTTCAAATGGTCATTTGAATCGGGCCGGGCACTAAAAAAGACCCCCCTCGGAGAGGGGAGCCCGGCCTGGCCTTAAATCCGGCTTATTTCTTGTCGCAGGCGGCTTTCTTTTCAGCCTTTTTGGCTTTGGCATCACAGGCCTTGCACGCTTTGTCTTTATCGCAGGCTTTGCATTCCGTTTTGGCTTTTTCGGCTTTTTTTGCTGAGCAGCCGCAGCCGGAACAGGCAAATGCGGAACTTCCGGCCATCATTAATGTGAGTACTGCAACGGTCATTACTTTTTTCATGGGTTTACTCCTTTGGGTTAGTTACCGATTTTAATTGTTTCCAATGTTCGGAATGTGACATCCGACCTTACTTTTTTCACATAATTTTTTCATCATCAATACGGATGGCCGTTGCCACCAGTACGCGCTCACCATTCTCCTGTATGATGCTGCCTTCGATGTCTACCTGCGAAGCCAGTTTGCAGAAATGTTTGCTGTATTTCCGCAGGTGAGGATCTTGTTGCAGCGGAATAATCTGTTCCTCGCCGTTGTCATCCTTAAAGCGGACCGCCTGTCTGCAGCGGCCTTCGCGCTTGAGTGTACAGTGCATACAGACACATTTTCCCTGAATATGCACATGTGCGGCTTCCGCGGTGGAGACCAGTCCGGTATCGATATCGGACGGACTGATAAAATAGCCCAGGGAAAGCAGGATCACTGCAACGGCGGCTATGGCGAGCAGCGGCTTCCACCGGATTCGGGATTTATGTTCTTTTAACTGGGAGGTCACGGATGATTCAAATGCTGATGCATCGTTCTCTGCCCGCAGGCGGGTGTGAAGTCCGGCCAGAAAAGCTGTTGCCGAGCGTTCCGGCGCATGTTCCTGCGACCAGGTTTCCCAGATCAGCAGTTCCTGTCGGAATTTCCCGGCCAGTTCCCGGTCCGATTTCAGCAGTTCCGCGAGTTCATGCAATTCGTTTTCCGCGGGGTCTCCATCCAGATAGAGGGAGAGCAGTTCCTGGTATCGTGCTGTCATGCGGGATCTCCGACAGCTTGTTTCATACATTTTCGAACGGCCGTTCGGATGCGTTGCAGCTGTTTGCGTATGGCCGCTGCCGAGGAGGAAAATTCAGCAGCCAGTTCTTTGCACTGCCGCCCCTCTTCGTATCGGCAGCGTAGCAACTCACGTTGGGGTTCGCCCAGTTTCCCGACACAGTTTTTCATGGTGTTAACCACGCGTTCGCGATTCGGTTCGGGTTCATGTTTTTCAATGCCGAGGCTCAGCAGCACATCGGTGATACCCTCATGCATAATACGGTGTCGCCGGGCGGTTTTCGTCCGCTCACCCATCACCTGCCGCCGGGCAATGCCGCGCAGCCATTTCCCGAAATCCTCTGTCTTCCGGAATTCAGCCTGTTTCCTGAAGGCCACAATAAACACCTCCTGCGCCATATCATCCACCCAGGCTTCATCTACGCCCAGTGCACGGATAAAGGCCCGGAGCCCGGCATGGTGCTCGCGGACGAGATGATCAAAATTCAGCATGTCATCGTCTCTCATATGCCCATTATTGGCGTCAGAATCGGAAACGTGACAGTTTTTATCGCATTTATTTCCGTTCTTCGGGAAATGCTTTAAATGCCTGGGCGGACAGGAAGTGCAGGCCGTTTGTGATCAGAACAGTGCCTTCCACTAAAACGGGCGTGGGGCCGTTGCAGAAATAGTCGAGGTTCATGTTCAGGTTTGGATTGTACCGGAGCAGGATCACCTTTTCCTCGTTGCCGTCGCTGTGGTAACGGATCGCACGGTGATGCTGGTCGCTGAGTCCGAGCGTGCATTTAATACAGATGCATTCGCCGTGTGCGGTCAGATGGTTTTCTTCCAATGCCCGGAAAACAGGCGGCGTTTCGGCGGCGTCCGTTCCGGGCTCCGCCGCCATGTTCAGGATCGAGGCGAGAATCATGAAAAGTGCACCGATAGCCGCGACGGCAAAGATTGGCCGCAGGAACGGATTTCCGCGCTGCTTGAGCTCTCTTGTGATGGAAAGTTCGAAATCGCTATTGTTCTTCTGCTGCTCTTTTCTGCCCATGTAAGCCGGTCTCCAACATTCGAAACCGCATTTTGGAGATCGTTTGTCCGAACGTCAATTTCTGCGCATCACCAATCCGCCGATAAGCGCGGTGAACGGAGCGACAGTGACGAGGCCGAAGCTGCCGACCATGGTATTCAGTACTTCGGCTGCGACATAGTTGAGGTTGAAAATCTGGATGGGCGGGATGTCCTGGCTGATGAAAAGCATGAACATGAATATGTAGGAACTCGAATAGGCCAGCAAAAGTGTGGTGGTCATGGTGCCGATCACGGAGCGGCCGACCCGCAGGCCGGAACGGATGTGTTCGATAACGTGAATTTCGGGATGTTTCCGTTTCACCTCTTCCATCGATGCGGCGATATCCATGGCCAGGTCCATGACGGCTCCGGATGCGGCGAGGAAAATACCGGCGATGAAAATAGGCGTGAGCTGCAGGTGTGCGAATCCGCCGTGCAGCAGGTTTTCCGCATAGGGGCGCACCGCGCCGTGAATGTGAAAAAGACGGCCGAACACCACGGCTAAACCGGCGGTGAGCGCCAGGCCGAGAAAGGCGCCGGCAAAGGTGACAAATCCTTTTCGGGTGAGTCCGCCGACCAGAAAGCTGATGGAGGCGGTCAGCCCGGCGACCACGCCGAGCGCAACCCAGATGGGATCAAAACCTTTAAGAAACATCGGCAGCATGATTTTCCAGATCATGAGTGTGGCGAAAGCAAAAGAGAGAATGGCTTTGAATCCGGTGAGGCCTGCCACGGCAATTAATGCCAGAGCAAAGAGGGAAATCAGGGTAATTTCCAGATGGATGCGATAGTGGCCGCGTGCGGTGCCGAGGCCCGGGGTTTGGTCGGGGTTCAGAAAATACTGCACGAGCAGTTCGTCGCCGTCTGCGTAGACTTCATCCCGTTCCAGCACACCGAAGAGCTGGTTCTGGACTTCGATGATCTGACCATTGTGCGGACCGCCCAGCAGCCGGACTTCCAGGTGCTGGAACCCGGTATGAACCACGCCGAACACTTCGATGTCTGCGTTATCGGTTGCAAGCACGACGCCCCGGTGGCGGTAGATTTCACGTTCTGTTTTTCCATTGTATTCAAACCCGGTTTTAATCTGGGTGAGGATCAGGCACAGGAGGGTGAAAAAAAGGATAATGATCAGGTCTTTCTGCGTGGATGGATTTTTAAATTTCATAATTTTCCAGCGGTTGGAAATGTAAAAAGGGCAGGGTGCCGTCGGCACCCTGCCTGATTGAGACGGAATTACGGACGGCGGTTTAGTAGGCAAGGCCTCCGCCGGTATAATCCGGATCCTGGACCGGGAGGGCCGGTGTGCGCATGGCCTGGCCCAGGAATTTGGCAATGTCGGTGTTGTCGTAGAAGCCGTTGAAGCGGTAGGCATCGAAGCCGACGGCCATCACCGGAACCGGAACCGGAACTGCAGTATGTGAAGTCGAGGCCCAATACAGGCCGGATTCCTGATTCAGGATGTGGGTGCAGGTGACGGCAATGGCTTTATAGCCGCCGTAAATGGTGTAGTCCACATCGGTGTACCCATTGAGGTCATATCCACTGGCGCGGCTGTCCGCTTTCACGCCGCCGAGTTCCCGGTCGTAGGCGGCTTCGAGCTGCTCCTGCTGATATTCCGAGAGATCCGTCCAGACGAGACCGAAACAGTTGGAGATGATGTCCATCATATCGGCGTCGATGTTGCTGGTTTCGGCATCGACCCAGGTGTGGCTGCTTTTGTAGTCGCCCATGATCTGGCGGTTGAACAGATCGTAAGAGATGGTCTGGGCTTCGAGCGTTTCGAACGCCGTTTCGTATTTTGTTCCGGTATACCCGATGCTCATACCCCCGGTTTCATGGTCACCGGTTACGACGATCAGGGTTTCGGCCGGATGCTCATTGTAGAACGCGAGCGCTTCGCCGACGGCATCGTCGAAGGCGATGGTGTCGGTGATGTTTGCTTTGGCATCGTTGGCGTGGCCGGCCCAGTCGATCTTTCCGCCTTCAACCGAAATGAAGAAGCCGTCCGGGTCATTCTGCAGTCGGTTGATCGCCGCCGCGGTAACTTCGGCCAGCGTGAAGTTTTCCGGCGGTGAATCCATGTGGTACGGCATGGCATTGGAATCGTAGGAGGTGGCCACAGAGCAAACCACTTTTCCGGAAACATGTTCCAGATCTTCGATGCTGCTCACAAACGTGTAGTCGTTGTTAGCAAACGCTTCACTTACAGCGATGCCGCCGGCGTTGTCCGTGCTGCTCATGTAACGGAATTGTCCGCCACCGAAGAACTCGAATCCGCTCAGGGCGGCCTGATAACCGATTTCGGTGTAGTTGTTGCGGCTGTTTACTTTGGCATAATACGAGGCCGGGGTGGCATGCGGCAGCGATACGCTGGAAATGATGCCGACGGATTTCCCCTGTTCGTGGGCCAGTTCGGCCACACTTTTGTAGGCGATATTTCTGTCGGTGTTCAGGCCGATGATACCGGCGGCGGTTTTTACACCGCAGGCAAAGGCCGTACCGGCGGCGGAATCCGTAATCAGGCGGGTATCCGAATAGGTTGTGGCCATGCCGGAAATCGGCAACAGGTTCATATTCAGGGTGCCGGCCTTCAGGTTGGTCGGATCATCTTCCCCGCCTTCCATCAAGCTGGCTTTGTAGGCTTCGGCCGCCTGCATCTGAACGCTGGCCATGCCGTCGCCCAGGAAGAAAAAGACATATTTGGCTCCGTTGCTTGCGCGGGAGGGGCGGGCATCGACGGATGCCGCCGTGAAGAGGGTTGCGAGTGCGCAGCCGGCTGCCGCGCCTTTGATGAACATGGATTTCATTTTGATACTCCTTGGTTGTTAATGATTAATGAGCTGATTGGCGCCGGGTTATCTCCGGAGCCTTCTGCGTGTACAGGCCAGGATCACCCCGCCGAAAATCATGGAAATCACGGATGCCGGTTCCGGAACGACGGCATAGGAAACAGCGTCGATGGATACGGAATCGATAAAGGTGTTGTCGTCGGCATAGGCGAAGTCGGCAAAGAACCCGTCGGTACTGCCGCTGACGGTGAAACTCCAGGCTTCCGTAATCAGTTCGCTGTTCAGATCGTGGTATTCATCCGAAGTGACATTGACGATGTGTCCTTCGGAGGTATCGCTGAGCTGCGGCATCAGGTCGAAACCGGCGCGCCAGCTGTCATCCGATTCATCGTCCCAGTAGGACAGCTGAATGACAACTTCGGTGGTTTCGAAACCGCTGAACGTCGGCATCCAGAAAGAGAGTGAATCCGAAGTTCCCCAGAGATCCAGATAATCATGGCCGGAAAGCGGGCCGCCCGCGGCATTGGACAGAATATCCGCTTCTCCGAATGAGCCGACGGTATCGGTCCGGATTCCGGTCTCGTAGTCATATGCGCCGAATTCATCTGCGGCGGAAACTGTTCCCGGATTATAATAATTCCAGTTGCTCCATTCGGCATAAACAGACCCGCTGTCGTCGATCCAGTCCGGGGAGAACGGACCTGCGTGTGCAATGCCGGCCGCAAAAACAGCCATGGTGATGAATTGTTTTTTCATGTCATTTTCCTTTCTTCAGTGAATCGTGAACCGTGTGGTTTTGTTGTGAGGCGCCGAAGATGGAGCGGGTCGATTAAATGCATGTAAGCATTATGTTTTTTGGGCGTAACCGAGCGGTTAGGGTTGTGGAGGGATGGTTACGGTTCGGTTTGCGGGTAAAATGGTATGTTAAACCGCATTTATAAATCCTCCGGTTTTCGGAGGCGGCGCTAACATTTCCGCCTGCAATCAGGGCTGTTTAGATGAAATATAAAATTGAGGGTGCCGTCGCCGGGTTTTTCGTAATAAAGGATTTAATTCATGGATGGGGCGGCGTAGATTCCGCGCTCTATGAATTCCTCCGGAACAGATGCGCGGCCCTTCGGGGGTTGGCGGGAGCTGATGAATATCGCCTGGCCGATGATTGTAAACTCGGCATCGTTTGCGGTGCTCAATTTCAGTGATCGGCTGTTTCTTTCCAATTATGGCGACGCCGAATTCCGGGCCTCGCTGCCGGCGGGAATTCTGTTTTTCACGCTGGTTTGCGGATTTATGGCGCTATCCGGTTATGTCAGTACGTTTGTGGCACAGATGTACGGGGCCGGGGATCATGCGGGGTGTTCGAGAGCGACGGCGCAGGGCATTATTTTTTCCGTGCTGTCGGTCCCGCTGATTATGCTGCTGGTTCCGTTCGGGCTTTTCTGTCTGCGTATCAGCGGGCATGGGCCGGCCATTCTGGCCATGGAGGAGGACTATTTCAGGATCCTCATGTGGTGCGGCGGCGGTATGACCATGAGTTCGGCGCTGAGCGGTTTTTTCTCCGGCCGGGGGAAAACGTTTGTGGTGATGAGTACCAATATCGTGGCCAACGGGGTGAATGTGGTTCTGAACTATGTTCTGATATTCGGTGCCGGCCCTTTTCCTGAGCTTGGAATTGCCGGTGCGGGCTGGGCGACGGTGATCGGTTCCTGGCTGTGTCCGCTGATTTTTTCGGTGATCTATTTCAGCGGCCGGGTAAACCGCGAATTCCAGACCTGGAAAAATCTGCGATTTGACGGCTGGCTGTTTAAGCGGATGCTGCGCTTCGGGTTTCCGTCGGGCGTGCACTGGTTTCTGGATGTGGCGGCATTCACCGTGTTTGTGTTGCTGGTCGGCCGTCTGGGTGCTATTGCCCATATTGCCAGCAATATTGCACTGAGCATCAATCTGGTGGCATTTATGCCGATGATCGGTATGGGCATTGCGGCTTCGATTCTGGTGGGGCAGTATCTCGGACGAAACGAGCCGGAAAATGCGGAAAAAGTCGGCTGGCTGGCCATGAAGATCGGCATGGGTTATGTGGCTGTGACGGGACTTACGTTTGTTCTGTTTCCTGAATTTTACATCAATATTTTCAATGGGCAGTCCGCCGCGACGGTCTCCTATGAAGAGCTGCTTTACACCGTACGGATTTTAATGGTTATGCTGGCGGTCTGGGGGATGTCCGATGCGATTGCTTTGATTCTTTCGGGGGCCCTGAAGGGAGCGGGCGATACCCATTTTGTGATGTATTTCCAATCTGCCGTCGCCTGGGGCGTTCTGGTGCCGGGCCAGCTGATTATTGTCGTCTGGCTGAGGCTGAGTATCTACACCAGCTGGGCGTGTACCTTGCTTTATGTCTTTATTCTCGGCGTCGGCTTTTTCCTGCGTTTTCACTCCGGACGGTGGAAAAGCATCGATCTGCTCGACCGCAGAAAACCTTTGGACGAACCGGAAAATACCGAAGATCTCGTCACACGCATGTGATACAAAAAAAGGCGTTCCAATCTCTGGAACGCCTGTCTGCCGTTTCGGTTTTAATTTATAAACCGTAGGCGGATAGATCGATGCCCAGCGCAGCCGGATCGAGTCCGTAACCTTTCAGTTTTTCGAGGTAGACGCCGGCTTGTTCTTTCAGGCCGTTAAACTGCGTGGTGTACTGTTCCAGCTGCGTCTTGAGCTCTTTGCCTTTTGTGGTGAATTTCTGGATCCAGTTAAGATCTTTCACCTGCTGGGTGTATTCGGTGACGTTGGTCTGGGCATCGGCGAAAACCGAAGCGTACTGCCCGAGATAAGCCGTGAGTTTTGCGGGATCCATGGCCGCGACTTTGGTTTTGATTTCTTCAAGTGGCTTCTGCAGGTCGGCCAGCACTTCTTCTTTAGAAACGCCCAGTTTTGCAGCCTGTTCCTTGATTTTTTCAATGGCTTTAGCCGAAAGGTTTTCAGCCTGTCCGGTCATTTCTTCGGCCTTCGCCGAGGCTGCTGCCGCAACTTCATCAGCCTTTTTTTCGATGCCGGAAGTATCCACCGCATAACTACCGTCTTCACTCTTTTTCAGAAAGCCGCTGCTGCAGACAAATGCGGCGGCCATTAAAGCGAGTCCAAATGTTTTCATGATTCACCTTTCATAATTTTGGTTTCAGAAAAAAAGGATAGCGGGTTTGCGGGATACGTCACCCTTTCTTTTGCGGATTTTTTGTGTGTGCAGCGATGGCGAGAATGCCCAGCGTTACCGCGAGACAGGCCCAATTGGCGGGGGCATAACTGAGGGTGAATTTAAGAACGCCGCTATAGATCGCAGGGCCGAGCGCGCTGAAGATGACCATAAACGTCATGCAGAGTCCGCTGATGGCGCCGAGGTGTTCGCGGCCGAAATAGCGCGGCCACGTGACACTCATCAGGATGCCGAACAGGCCGTTGGCGACCCCGCCGCCGAGAACAAGGCAGGCGACCGGCCAGCCGGGGGCGAGGAGGGAAAATCCGAGCAGATTAACGGCCATGGCGGTGAGCATGGTCAACAGCAGCCAGCGCAGTTCAATGCGGTCGCTCAGCCAGCCGCCGAGCAGGGTGATGACGATGGAGATATAGGCGATTGGCGGAAAAATGGCGAAGCCTTTTGAACCGTCCATGCCGGCATGGGAAAAAATGGATTCCACATGGAAGGTGTTGGCTGTGATGATAAGCGCCTGGAGTGACATGGTCAGCGTGAAGGCCCAGAAAGGCAGCGTGCGGCGGGCTTCGGGGAGGGTGAACTGACGCCGCAGTGTTTCTCTGCGGGTCTTGGCATTTCTAATCCGTCCATCCGGACTGAGGCCGAACGGCTCGGGGGCATCGCGGAAAAAGATGAGCAGCAGCGGCGAAAAGAGCAGAATCAGCAGCATCCCCAGCAGAAACCAGGTGCCGGACCAGCCGCGTTCGTTAATTATGCTGCTGAAAATGGTGGGGGAATAAGAGAAGCCGAAGGCGACTGCTGCACCACTGATGCCGCTGGCGAGTCCGCGGTGATGATCGAACCATTTCATGATCATATTACGCGATGACATCGTCAGTATGCCCTGGCCACTGAGTCGGAGCGCAAAGAACAGCAGAGAGAGCAGGGCCATCAGTCCGCCTCGCCCGGGCAGGACCGGCTCGATCAGCCGGGCCATCCGACCGGTCTGGCTGAGGGCAAGCAGGACCAGACCCAGGATAAGACAGGAGCCGAAGCCCATCCAGCGTGCGCCGATGCGGTCGAACAGTTTGCCGGCCGGGGTAATGAGGAATGAACTGGAAAAGGTTCCGATGCCATAGGCAATGGTGAGTTCCAGGCGGCCGATATTCAGGTCGTGAATCAGCGGCTCAATGAATGCGGATACCCCGGTAGTCTGGCCGGGAACACTGAGGATTACGCCGATAATGCCCCAGAAGAGAATCGCCCAGCCATAGAAAAACGGCCAGTGAGCGGGATTGAACGGGATTTGGGCAAACGATTTTTTCATGGGCCCGGGAGCATAGGCCCGGACTTGAGGAAAGCAAATCTTCCAATAGTGGAAAAACGGTGCACTGCAGTCGTTTGAGTTTGATGGACGGTTGCTGAAACAGGTCTGAAACTTTGCAGTAAACGGGGTTGACCGGAAAGTGCGATCCTGTATAAATGCCCGCCTGTTTTCCCGTAAAACGGAATCCTGACCGAAGGATCTTCGCCAAAGGAACAAATACCGCGCGGTGCGGGGCGAGCGCCCAGACTCGAAAACTCCGAAGGGCGGCCGGAAAACCGGCTTAATTTGCAGGGATGCATCGGGAAGAGAAAGGAATAAGCATGAAATACAATGGACCGAAAATCAAGAAAGCGCGCCGCCTCGGCATCGCGTTGTCCCCGAAATCTGAAAAATATCTGGAGCGTCGCCCGAATGTGCCGGGTCAGCACGGTCCGAACCGCCGTCGCGGAAAACAGTCCGACTACGGTCGCCAGCTGACGGAAAAACAGCGTCTGCGTTACCAGTACAACCTGAGCGAAAAACAGCTTCGCGGAGTGTACGATAAAGCAACCCGTAAACCGGGCAATGCCGGTGAAGTAATGATGCAGATGCTGGAAAGCCGTCTGGATGTTGTTGTTCTGCGAGCCGGTATGGCCCGTTCCATCTATCAGGCCCGTCAGATGGTTTCCCACGCTCACTTCTGTGTGAACGGAAAGAAAGTAAACATTCCTTCCTTCAGCCTTCGTATCGGCGACAAGATCACGGTCCGCGAAAAATCCAAAGATTTGGATGCTTTCGTTCTGGCACAGCAGGTTGCCAAGACGCCGGAATACATTACGGCCAATGACAAAGAGCTTACGGCTGAACTGAACCGACTGCCTTCTATGGAAGAAATTCCGGTGACCTGCGAAATCTCGCTTGTCGTCGAATTCTATGCCCGATAGTCCGACTCTTCCAGAGTTTGGAAAACCGCTCCTACACCGGGGGCGGTTTTTTTGTGTCCGGATAATGGGGCCTTATATTTCAAAAATTCGCTGCGGATATCTGCTCCGGTCAAGGGCCAGGGCACTCTCCAGACTGGTTCCGGCAATAGCTACGGAGCAGTGTATCGGGTTCGGAGTGTCGGAAGTGAACGGAGTGAATGGCCCTGATTTTATGGTTCCAACCATCCGCCGGTGGCCTGTATGGGTTCGAGGGAGCGGTCGCTGGAAACCCAGACGGCGAGGGCGGAGGCGGCGTTGTTGAGTCGCAGTTCGGCCGTCCAGATATCATTGGTCCGGGTCATGGCGGTTTCGTTGAGATCGAGAGCCACGAAGCAGTGTTCGAGGGTACGCCCCCGGTTTTCACCGGATTGTACCGCCGTGGTCTGTCTATCGCTGAGCGGTGCCGCCCAGGCTTTGAGGCCGCTGTGTTTTTTTGTGGGTTTAAATGTAATGGACAGCATTCTTCCGCTTAATTCGGCTTTAAGTATTCCGGGGTTTGTTTTTCCGGCTTTCGGAATCGGATGACGTGTCGCGTTGCCGTTAGTCACAAAGCAGGGGGTATAGACGGTGCGGGCTTTCCACTGTTTGGAATAGGTGCGCTGGCGGGTGGAGAAATCGGGATTGGAAAACCGGTCCTCCCAGCCGAGATAATTCCAGTAGTCGACGTGAAAGGCCACGGGAACAAAATCGTTCCACAGCCCCTGGTGTCCGGCAAAACTGTTCATTTTTTGCTCGGCCGGCGGGCAGCTGCAGCAGCCTTCCGAGGTGTACAGTTCGATCAGGCTTACCCGGTACGCCGGACTTTGGAAAACGAGGCTGCCGGCCAAGGCGCTTGCTGTACTGAGTGCGAGAGGAATCAAAAACAACGATTTCATCGGTTCTCCGGGGTTTCCAATGGTTGGAACTTTTCGAGGGGAAAATGTTCAAAATGAAAAAGCCGCCCTCGAATGAAGGCGGCCCTTTGAACGCATCGGGAAATGGGTTTTACATGGTGGCTTCCATGGAAATACTGATTTTAACCTCGTCACCGATAACCGCTGCCGGAGAGCTGGTCAGGCCCAGTTCGCGGCGATTGAGGACGGTTTCGGATTCGATGCCCATGCGCTTCTTTCCGCGCGGATCATCCAATGGCCCGTTAACGGTCACGGGCAGCACAACGGTTTGGTATTTGCCGAGCATGTTGAGGATGCCGGTTACTTCATAGGTTGAGGCGTCCTGCTTTTTCACCGTGGTACTTTTAAAGGTAATGGTCGGATATTTTTCCACGTTGAAAAAATCTTCCGCCCGCAGATGTTCGTCGCGTTTTTCGTTGTTGGTATCAATGCTGGCCGCCTGAATCGTTCCTTCAATCGCTTTGAGCGTATTGGATTCCAGATCAAAATCCACGGTGCCTTCGAAGGTGTTGAAAGAGCCCTTGGTATTGCTCACCATCATATGTTTAACAGAAAAACCGATTTCGGCGTGGCCGGTATCCAGAGTGAATATTTCGGCGGGTGTGCTCAGTGCAAGTGCCGCTGCGGCAGCAAGTATCATACAGGTTTTCATTGCTCTCTCCTTTATGTCGTGGGTTTTGTCTGTGAACCGGGGTTTGGTTAGTACGGACCCCCTTTCCTCTGGTTTGTTAGATATTTGTGTCTGCAGATTTCCAGACGGGTGCACGAATGACTTGAGCCGGTAGGGCGCAAAGGCTATAAATTCCGCTCATTTTTCCCAATCGGAGCAGTTTTATGAAAGTACCGGTCAGCTGGCTGAAAGAATATGTAGATTTTGAAGATTCCATTGAAGGTTTGTCGGACAAGCTCACCTTTGCAGGGCTGGAAGTGGAAGCCATTGAAACCATCGGATCCGATTTCGAGGGCGTGGTGGTCGGCGAAATTCTGAATATCGAACCGCACCCGAATGCCGACAAGCTGCGGCTCTGTACGGTGGACTATGGCTCCGATGAACATATGCAGGTGGTCTGCGGTGCGCCGAATGTGGAAGTCGGCGGAAAATATCCTTTTGCACCGGTCGGTACCACACTGCCCGGCGGGTTCACGCTGAAAAAGGCGAAAATCCGCGGCGTCGTTTCCATGGGAATGCTCTGTGCGAAAGATGAGCTCGATCTGGGCGAGGACCATTCCGGTCTGCTGGTTCTGGATTCCGGCCTCAAACCGGGGACTCCGTTTGTGGACGTCTGGGGTGAACCCGAAACCGTGATTGAACTTGAAGTGACCCCGAACCGGCCGGACTGGCTTTCGATGATCGGTGTGGCGCGCGAAATGGCTACGCTCTACGGTACCGAGCTGAAACTGCCGGACTTTGGAATTTCCGAAACCGGAAATGATGTGAACGAGGAAATTTCTGTCCGGGTTGATGACGATAAAAAATGCCCGCGCTACACGGCACGGGTGCTGAAGGACGCAAAAATCGGACCGTCGCCCGCCTGGATGCAGGAGCGTCTCGAGGCGGCCGGCATCCGCCCGATCAGCAATGTCGTCGATATTACCAATTATGTGATGCTCGAAACCGGCCATCCGCTGCATGCCTTTGATGCGGCTACGGTGGCCGGAAAGCAGATTCTGGTCCGCACAGCCGACGCCGGCGAAAAAATGCAGACGCTGGACGGTCAGGAACGGGAACTGACCGAAGAGATGCTGGTGATTGCCGATGCCGAAAAAGCGTCGGCCGTCGCCGGGGTGATGGGCGGTGCTGATTCCGAGATTACCGATTCAACCACAACGATTCTGCTCGAAGCCGCAGCATTTGAGACCTCAACGGTCCGTCACACGGCCAAACAGCTGGGGCTGAGCACCGATTCTTCCTACCGTTTTCAGCGGGGCGTAAATACCGAATCCGTTGAATATGCATCGCAGCGTGCCGCGGCGCTGATGTGCGAGCTGGCCGGCGCAAAATGCTGTTCCGGCGTGGTGGACCTTTATCCGCAACCCAAGGACACCATCCGAATCCCGTTCAGTTTCAAGCGGATCGAAAATATGATCGGGGCCGAAATTCCGGCCGAAAAAATGCGGGGTATTTTCCAGACTCTGGAAATCGGACTGGAAGAGGATAACGGGGAAACAGCGGTGGCTGTCGTGCCGAGCTTCCGCCTCGATCTGGAACGGGAAGTGGATCTGGTGGAAGAAATTGCCCGGATTCACGGTGTGGACAATATTCCGGCCAAAACTCCGCTGGCTAAAGTGGTTCCGGAAGCCGATGATTCGCGTGTCCGCGCGGTTTCCAGACTGCGGAACCGCCTGCAGGGGCTGGGCGTCAGCGAAATTATGAACTACACGCTGGTGAGTACGCCGCTGCTGGATCTTTTCGATCCGGATAATAAAGGCGAGCGTGAAGAGCTGCCGCATCCGATCTCGATGGATCAGTCGGTGATGCGCACCTCGCTGATTCCTCAGCTGGTTGAAAGTCTGGGACGCAATCTTTCACGCCAGGTGAACGAAGCCTGTTTCTATGAGCTGGGCCGCACGTTCAAACGCGTTAATGAAGCTCCGGTTCAGACCGAAATGGTTTCGCTGGGCATGATGGGCCCCGTCGGCCGCAGTCTGCTGAACAAGCAGGCGTCCGTTAAGGACGAAGAGATGTATGTCTGGATGAAAGGGCTTATTGAGCAGCTTTCAGCCGCTCAGAATCTGACGGTTTCGTTCAGCGTTCAGGATTTCCCCGAGTTCGAAGCCGGAAAGTCGGTCACTGTGCTGATCAACGGCGAAGCCGCCGGCAAAATGGGACTGGTGAATAAAAAGGTGCGCGATGAATGGCGTTTAACCGGTCCGGTGGCAGCGGCTGAAATTGAACTGGAAGCCCTGCTTAAAAATGCATTTAAAATCCGCAAAACCGAGGAGCTTGCGCAGTTCCCGTCGATGAGTCGCGATATTGCGCTGGTGCTCGATGAAGCCGTCACACATGAAGAAGTTGTCAAACTGATCGGCAAGGCGAATCCGAAGGATCTGGAATCATTTGCATTGTTCGATGTCTATCAGGGCAAAGGGATCGAAAAAGGCAAAAAGAGCCTAGCCTATAACTTTGTCTACCGTTCTGCCAAACAGACGCTGACCGATAAAAAGGTTAATAAAGTGCACCAGAAGCTGACCGATTTCCTCTGTAAACAGCTCGGGGCGAGTCTCCGGGACAGTTAGAAAAGTCTTATTCTTTTGTAATGGTGTTCCTGTTGCGACGAAGGTAGTAATAGGAACATGCGAGTTTATAAGGTCAGTTTAATCCTGCTAATTGCTTTTCCGGTACTCAATACCGGGGCCCAGCTTGTTTCCACTTATGAAGTAAAGCCGGAGTTAAGAAAGGCTGATTCTGATTGGATGTGGCTGGAATCCACGGTCGACAAAATAAAGGCTGAAGAGTGGGCAGCAGTCAACCATATGCCTGTTCGGATTGATGATGGGCGTACACTTGCCGAGCTGGTGGCTGTTAGGGACGGAAAACCCGTTTATATTAAAACGCATAATGCTAATGCCGCAATTTCTACGGGAGCGAACCTCATCCGGGATGTCAGCCCTTATAATCTGGATGGAGATGGTGTTATCGTCGGAGTATGGGACGGCGGTGAAGTTTTGACAACCCATCGTGAGTTCGGGACCCGGGTCACGGATAAAGATGCGGTTGCATCGCATTGGCATGCAACGCACGTCGGCGGAACAATTGCAGCCTCAGGAGTGACATCCTCAGCCAAGGGCATGGCTCCGGCTGCCATGATTTATTCTCATGACTGGACGAGCGACATCTCTGAAATGACCACCGAGGCGGCATCCGCACCGGGGCAGCAGTCAGCAAAGATCTATCTCTCTAATCATTCCTATGGTTATTTTACCGGCTGGGAGGATGGTACGTTTTATGGGTTTGAAGATTTCGGGAAGTATAATTCCAATGCTCGTTCAACAGATATCATGGTTTACAATGCACAATATTTTCTCCCTTTCTGGTCGGCGGGAAATGACCGGAACGACGCTGGCGATGGATCGCATGAGGGGGATGGCAAATACAAAGATGGCTACGATACGATTTCGGATAATGCCATCGGAAAGAATGTGATGACGGTTGGAGCGGTTAGTGATGCTGTTTCGGGGGGAGGCCGGAATGTGTCAAGGGCTGGCATGTCGGCCTTTTCAAGCTGGGGGCCTGCTGATGATGGGCGTATTAAGCCGGATATTGTTGCGAATGGCGTAAATCTTTACTCCTGCGATGACGACAATAATTCAGACTATACTCACTCCAGTGGAACAAGCATGTCATCTCCGAATGCCTGTGGATCTGCAGCACTGCTGGTGGAATATTATAAGGAATTGTTTCCCCCTGACGGTGCGATGCGTGCCAGTACGCTAAAAGGATTAATCATTCACACAGCGGATGATCTCGGGAATGCCGGGCCTGACTATTCCTATGGCTGGGGGCTGATGAATACCAAAGCAGCGGCTGACTTATTGAAAGATTATGCCGGAGGCAGTGTGCAAAGGCTCAAGGAGGGGCTTCTTCACGAAACGACCAATACGGTTGATACCTTCACAGTTGCTGCATCAGGAAATGAGCCCTTACGCATTACCATTTGTTGGACGGATCCTGCAGGGCCAACACAGAGTACATCCGACAGCAGAACGAAGGTGCTGGTGAATGATCTGGATCTCCGTGTTACGGGACCGGGCGGGACCTATTACCCGTTTGTTCTCAGTTATTCGGTTCCCGAAGCTGCCGCAACCACCGGAGACAACGATATCGATAATGTGGAACAGGTGCTGATTGATAGTTCAATACCGGGGAATTACACCGTTGAAGTTTCGTTTAAAGGTTCTGAGCTTGCAGGTGACAGCCAGCGTTATTCGATGCTTGTGTCGGGGATTTCCTCCGATTCCGACACCGACAGTATTCCGGATTTCTGGGAAATGCAGTATTTCGGCAGTACGACCGGTGCACTGGCTTCGCTGGATAGCGACGGTGACGGGGCGGATAATCTGACGGAATATATTTCGGGTTTTGATCCGACGGATCCGGCATCGGTTTTTGCGATTACGACGCAGGAGGCGGGGCCTGACGGAGGTGCACCGTTTGTGATTACCTGGAATGCCGTCGAGGGGCGGGTCTACAACGTAAAACTGTCCAATAATCTGCTGTATGACCCGTTTGCGGGAAATGAATCGCTTTCCGGGGATCTGCCGTATCCTGCCGACAGCTTTACCGATTTGGTGGAGCGCGTGACTTCGCCGGTGTTTTATCAGGTGGATGTTCGTCTGGCGGATTAACGCTTTTCTTTACTTTCGGCATAAAAAACGCTATTTCTCCGGGTGCTTTCCAAGGATTGGAATGCGTATTACAGCCATGAAACGCGTTTATACTATTTTACTAGTTGCTGCAGCGGTTACATCCACCGGTTTCCGGGGGTTGAAGCCCTTATCCGATAGGGTATTTCCGCCGCTGGATCTCCTCATCTGCGAGAAGCCGATGGCCGGTTTTCAATCATTGAAAACACCGATCATTGAAAAGAAGCGGATCAGTGCTCCGGCAACGGTTCATTTTGCAAGTGAACCGGAGTCCGTGAAACAGCCGGTCCGTCCTGTACAGCCGCTGGAGGAGCGAACGGATGATATGCTGTTCGAGGCGGATGCGCTCAGTTTCCTGCCGTTCGATGATGCGGTGGTGAGACCCTTCGAATAAAACCCGCAATTTATTTGCGTCTTTACGGGGTGAATATTCTTCTTCATCCCATTGTCTATCAATCTGTAACCCGGAAAAGGTATGCAGGCGGATGGTAAAACACGGTGGCGCAGTTTTCTGATGCTGGCAAGAGCGGTGATGATCAGCTTTTTTTGGTCGGTAGTTGCGACGGCACAGCCGCACCGCACCTTTGCGGAGCGGCCGGCCCGCCGGACGGAGCGGGCCGATGAAATGAGGCGACAGGCGGCACAGAGCCGGGCGGTTGCCAAAGTCTGGGCGGAGCGTCGGGGGCTTGAACTGCGGCATGATGACGGGACGCGGATTTCTGAAATCATGGCAGTGCGGAACGGGCGGCCCTTGATTTTTACCACGCAGAATGAAAATGCGGCGGTTTCCACCACTGCCGATCGGGTGCGTAACGAACTGGGGGTGAATGGTTCCGGCGTTCGGGTGGGCATTTGGGACGGCGGACTCGTGCTGACCAATCATCAGGAACTGGCCGGCCGGGTGGTGGTCGGCGATGCGGTGGCGGCGCATTATCATGCCTCGCATGTCGGCGGAACCATTGCGGCGGCGGGGGTGAATCTGCGGGCGGAAGGCATGGCTCCGGCTGCGGAGCTTTTTTCCTGTGACTGGAATTCAAATACCGCGGAAATGATTTTAAATGCGGCAGCGGAACCGGGCGAAACGAATCGATTGTATATCTCCAATCATTCCTACGGTATTTCGTCGGGCTGGTTGCAGTATTACTGGACGAATCCCTACACGCATGAATCGGGCTGGCACTGGTGGGGCGATATTGAGGGCATAGAGGGCGATCCCTATTTCGGGCAGTACAGCTATTGGGTCCGCTATTGGGATGAAATCGTTTACGATGCGCCGTATCACCTCATTTTCAAAGCGGCCGGAAATGAGCGGAATGATAACCCGCAGGACGGGGACCGGGTCTATTATACGCTTGATGACGGCGAAACCTGGACCAATGTGATTTATGATTCCGCTGTGCACGTGCCGGGCGATGGAGATGCCAAGGGCGGCTACGACACCATTCCATACTATGGAAATGCCAAGAATATTATGACGGTCGGTGCGGTGACGGATGCGGTGACGGATGCGGTGGTGGATGGATCGCGAAGTCTGTCAAAGGCCGCTCTTACAGAATTTTCCAGCTGGGGGCCGGCGGACGACGGGCGCATTAAACCGGATATTGTGGCAAACGGGATGGAGCTGTTTTCGTGCAATTCAACTTCAACAAATGCGTATGCCGTCCGAAGCGGAACCAGTATGGCCTGCCCGAATGCATCCGGGTCGGCGGCGCTGCTGGTTGATTATTACGACCATCTTTTTCCGGAGCAGGCGATGCGGGCGAGCACACTCAAGGCATTGATTATTCACACGGCCGATGATTTGGGCCGCCCGGGGCCGGACTATCAGTTCGGGTGGGGGCTTATGAATACCCGCCGAACGGCGCAGCAGATGGACGATCTGTTTGCCGGAAACCGGATTGCCATTAAGGAGGAGCGGCTCCGTTCCGGCGAAACGGATATTTTTCGTATTTTTGCTGACGGCTCTGCACCGCTCAAAGTGACGCTCTGCTGGACGGATCCGCCGGGCGGTTATTCCGATGCACTGGATGACCGGACGTCGATGCTGGTGAATGATCTGGACCTGAAAATCATTGCGCCGGACGGAACCGTTCATTATCCGTTCCGCCTCAGTTATGCGGATCCCGAAGCGTTGCCGGAAACCGACGGGAAAAATCACGTGGATAATGTGGAGCAGGTCGTTATCGAATTTCCAGAGTCCGGAACGTATAGCATCGAAGTGACGCATGCCGACGAACTGCAGGACGGGGAACAGCACTATTCGCTCATCACGAGCGGGGCGGTTTCGGATGCGGATCAGGACGGGCTGCCCGATGTCTGGGAAAATCGTTTTTTCCAGACCTTTACCGGCAGTGAAATATCAGATGATTCCGACGGTGACGGATTGAATAATCTGGAGGAATATATCGCGGGATCGGATCCGACCGATCCGGCGTCGACGTTTTCAATTGCTTCGGTTTATCCGCTGCCGGTTACGAATGAGAATCCGGTGGTGATTAAATGGGATGGTTTACCGGGGCGGATCTATCGGGTGTACTGGACCTATCACCTGCAGTATGTTCCGTTTGAGCTGATCTCCGGGGAAATCCGCTGGCCGGTCAACAGCTATACCGATACCGTTGAGCGGATCGGCAATGCGGCACTCTACCGGATTGATGTCCGTTTGGATGACTAACTTCCGCTGTCTGGAATTTCCACCTGTTCCACGGGACATTCTTCGACCGATTCCAGGAAAAGGCGACCGTACCACTGTTTCCAGACTCTGGAATCGAGAATGGTGACGGTACCGAAGTCGTTTCCGCTGCGGATCAGGCGGCCGACGCCCTGGCGGAATTTCAGGACGGCTTCGGGCAGGGAATATTCTTTAAACGGATTTCCGCCGCGCGATTCAATCGCTTCAAACCGGGCCTCGATCAGCGGGTGATCCGGAACGGCGAAGGGCAGGCGGGTGATGATGACGTTGCTGAGCGCTTCGCCCTGTACATCGACCCCCATCCAGAAGCGGTCGAGGCCGAAAAGCACAGCGGCTTCATGATTTCTGAACTTTTCAAGCATGCGTTTCGGCGGCATGCCGGTGCCCTGAACGAGGAATTCATAGCCGTCCTCTTCAAAACAGAAGCGGAGTTCGTCAGCGATTTTCCGCATGAAACGGGCATTGGTGAAGAGGACGAAAGCGCGGCCGCGGCTTTCATCCACAAAGTGTTTGATGGCCCCGGCTGCTTTATCTTCAAAATCGGGGGCGGCCGGCGGCGGCATATTGACAGGAATCTGGATCTGCATCTGCCGGGAATAGTCGAATGGTGATCCCACCCGGAGTTCTTCGCACTCTTCGGCCCCGATGCGGTGCCGGAAATATTCGAGGCTGTTGCCAACGGCCAGTGTGGCGCTGGTCATGATAACGCACGGGATTTTCTCAAACAGCGTTTCGCGAAGGATGGGGCCGACATCGACCGGAGCGGAATGGAGTACCGGCAGACGGCGGCGCCCCTGAATTTCGGTCCAGTAGACGTGGCCCTGAAGCGATTGCTTTAAAAAGGATTCAATGGTGTCGCGGAGTTCGAGACCCCGATTGCGGAGCGATTTTATTTCGGACTGCAGATCCTCGTTGTCGGTGGTTTGTGTGGCCACTTTGAGGTGGATACAGAGATTGGAGATTTTCAGCGGCAGGTCGGTTTCAATCGGCGGCGGTTCAAATACGCGCTGCTGGTTTTTTTTCGGGCCGAGCTTGAAATGGGTTTTTACGGCTTCAAAAAACTGCTCGGCGGATGTGCGCACCTGATCGGCCATGAAGGTGCCTTTGCCATCTTTGAGCACCGATAAAATACCGCGCCGTTTTTCGCTGTGGATGCGGTTGAGCCAGTATTCGATCTGATAGAGCGAGAGCCGGATGCCGAGATGCGATGAGGCCACCTGTTCCATCTGGTGGGCTTCATCGAAAACCACATATCCGTAAGGCGGAAGCATGGCGGCGCCTTCGGCCCGCAGGGCGAGTTCGGAAAAAAAGAGGGAGTGGTTTACGATCAGTACCTGAGCATCGATCATCTGCTGGCGCGCATTGATGTAGTAGCAGTCTTTATAGAAGGGACAGCGTTTTCCGGTGCAGTTTCCGGTTTCGGCACAGATGGTTCCCCAGACTTCGTGGTCGGGTTGATCGTCGAGCTCCTGATAGGAGCCGTCGCCGAGTTTGCGGGCCTGAGCGAGGGCATAGATGTTGTCGAGCTGGGATTCGCGGGTGGCGTCAAACAGATCGCCGCTGGTCCGGCGGGCGCGTTGAAGCCGCAGCAGACAGAGATAGTTGGAGCGTCCTTTCACCATGACGGCCTTGAAGTCGCGCCCGAGTGCCTGTTTCACGAAGGGGATGTCTTTGTGCATCAGCTGTTCCTGCAGCGTGATGGTGTAGGTGGCGATCACACAGCGGGTTTCATGTTCGAGCGCGGTAAGAATTTGCGGTACCAGATAGGCGAAACTTTTACCGACGCCCGTGCCGGCTTCGACGGCCAGATGGTGCCCGAATCCGCCGGCGTCGGCGATGGCCCGGGCCATTTTCTGCTGCTGAGGGCGGAGTTCAAAATGAATGCCGTCTTCAGCGCAGTGCTGTTCCAGAACGCCGCCGGGCTCAAAAAAGCGGTCGGTCAGCTTGGCGGCCTGCGGCGTCGGGACTGGATCGAGCGAAATCATTGGCGCATCGTATAGGAAGAGGCGTGTGGAACAAATGCCGTTTAGCAGGAATTTATCCGGATCGTTTTTTGTATTTGCAGGAAGCGGAACATCACAGCGGTCCTGTATTCGGGACTCCCGGGGCGCTGTTATGGAATCAGCACGGCTTGTTCACAGAGATAAGCGGTGAGGGCTTTGGTGATTTCCGCAATGTAGGGATAGGCGATGTAGTCCGGAGAGTCGATGGAATCGGCGTCGGTATGGTAATACGGGTTTTCAATGAAGGTTCCTTCATCTCCGGGCCAGTATTGCCGGAAATCGTATTCAACCAGATGAACGGCATCGATTCCGGCATGGTGAAACGGCATATGATCACTCTGGTTATATCCAAAAGCCTGGCGGGGAATCAGACCGGTGCTGGTTTCGATGGCGTTTTCGAGGTGTTTTCCGGTGGACGAACGCCGGAAGTTTTTACGGCCGATAACCACATAGGGCGGTGTTTCGGCATTATCGTAGCCGATCATATCGACACTGATCATACCGGCGATAGCTGAACGCAGGAAGCTGTTGTCGGCTGCAGTGGACGGATCATCTGCAGTGTATGTTTTCAGGAAGTGCTGTGCGCCGGGGGATCCCTTTTGTCCGGGGCCGTATGCGCCTTTTTCCTCGGCATCGAATGCGACAAAAATAATGGTGTCGCGGAATTGAGCGTGCTGAATCACGCGGGCGGTTTCAAGCAGGGCGGCGACTCCGCTTCCGTTATCATCAGCTCCGGGGCAGCGGGTTACCGGTTCATGCGCTGCATCCACTGTATCGTAGTGGGCGCCGATAATGTGAATGCGGGAGCCCGGGCTTCCGGTTTTTATGGCCACGACGTTGGCGCAGTTGGTGTAGACGGCGTTGAAGCGGGTGAAGTGGAACGGGTCGAGTGAGGCGCTATATCCCATTTCACGGAAGGTTGAAAGCAGGTAGTCGCGGGCGGAGTCATGCTGGTAGGCGGGTTCGCGAACGGAGCCTTTGTGTGTGAATCCGCGGCTGTTTCCGTTAGCGGTATAGAGCGCCTGATGAAAGCGGGTGATATGCTCGACGGAAACCGCATCCGGCAGTGTTGCGATCTGTTCGGGCGGACTGGTACAGGCAGACAGCAGCAATGGCAGAAGCAGCAGGGCGGTTTTGAACAGGTGTTTTCTCAATGGTTTATTGCTCCGGATCGCTGATGACTTTGAAAATGCGGTTTGAATAGGCGTTGAGATCGAAGGAAACCGAGTGGGTGGTGATGGTTGGAGTGGAGGGAACGGTGGTTAAAACGTTCCAGCCATTGGAAGCGATCAGGTTGGTGCTTCCGTAAACATCGTAAGCAATCCCGGGACTGCTTTCCCAGTTGAGCGATACGGTGCTTCCGGAAAAAGTCTGCCACAGCGTGGCCGGTGGAATCACCACGGCCTGATCCAGCAGGTAACCGACAAGCATCCGGGTGACATCGGTTGCATACGCATAGGAGATATAGTTCGGCTGATCAATGTTGTCGTTCGGGGTATGGTAATACGGATTTTCGTACTGCGGCGGATTGTTCCAATAATCATAATAATCACCTTCGATGACCAGAATGGATTCGATACCCGCATCGTCGAACGGTTTGTGATCGCTCAGATCCCAGTCCGAGCTTTTGTAGGTTTCGACGCCGGAATAGGTGGCTGCAGCATCCTCCAACGCTTTACTGAGCGGAGAGTTTCTTTGGTAATTCACGGTGCCGAGAATGACGTCATACGCGGTGGTGGGATCATCGTATCCGATCATGTCGACACTGAGCATGCCTTTAATATTTGCGCGCAGGAAACGGGTGGCATTGGTCTGTCCGGTTTGTGTGGTGGTCCAGTTGTTTACAAAATGCTTCGAACCGAAAAAGCCTTTCTCTTCGCCGTCGAAGGCAATCAGGATAATGGTATCCAGAAAGGTGTAATCCTGAATGGCCCGGGCGGTTTCCAGGATGCCCGCCACACCGCTGGCATTGTCATCGGCGCCGGGACAGACACCGGTTACGTCGGATTGCCCGCTGTCTACACTGTCGTAGTGGGCTCCGATGATGTGGATGAAACCGCTGGTGCCGCGTTTGATGGCGATGACGTTGTTGCAACCGGTATAAGAGCGGCCGCTGTAATTGAAGGTGAACGGGGCGAGATAGGTTTCAAAGCCCATGGCCTGAAATGTGTTGAAAATATAATCGCGCGCCAGATCATGCTGCGGGAGGGGGGTGCGGGGGGAGGAGCCATCGGTGAATCCGCGGCTGTCGCCTTCTTCGACGAACAGGTTGATGTGGAAATTTGAATAACTTCCTTCTGAGACTTCTCCCGCGATATCGGAAATGGATACGGCTAATGCGGTCAGTGCCGTTCCGCCGAAAAGTCCAAGGCTCAGCAGTATGCGTTTCCAAAACATGAAAAGGGTACTACACACAGGTCCCGGCTGAGTAAAGATGCAAGAGATGAAAACAAGTGCGGATGAGTGTGTCAGCGACTCAGCACGCGGAACATGGTTGCGGTAGCCGTGTTGAGGTTGAACTGGATGGTTTGGTCAACGACGTCGTTGGTGGCATCGATCCGGGAGACCAGATTCCAGGCATTGGATGTCAGATTGTCGGTTCCGTACACTTCGTATTCAATATCCGGGCTGGTGAGCCAGCTGATGGAAAAAGTGTTGTTGGAAATGCTTTGATTCAGTGTGGCTGGAAAAATGGGAATGGCATAGTCGCAGACCGCACCGGCGACGCCTCTGGTGACATCGGCGGCGTAGTCGAGATTCAGATAATCCGGCGAATCGATGGCGTCGTAGTCGGTGTGATAGTACGGATTTTTAACGAAGTTGGTCGCATTCCAGTAATTGACGAAGTCATATTCAATCACGTGAATGGCATCGAGGCCGATGTTGTAAAAGGAAATATGGTCGCTGGAATTATATCCGCTGGAAGCAACAACGTTGAGGTCGGTGTATTTTTCAATGGAAGCACCAACTGCAAATGCCGCCTGGCTGAATCCGCTGACCCTGCCCATAACCACGTTGTAGGGCGTGTTGGTATGATCATAGGCAATGGAGTCGAGATTCACGACCGCCAGGATGGACGATTTCAGAAAGGCGGTGGAATTGGTTTCGACGGGATTATCGGTAATGTGGTTGTCCCGGAAATAGATGGAGCCCTGATAATCTTTTTCCTCGGCATCGCAGGCGAGGAAGACGATGGTGTCTTTAAAGGTATAATCCTTAATTGCTTCCGCAATTTCGAGGAGGGCGGCGACGCCGCTGGCCCCGTCATCGGCACCAGGCCCTATCGTAAGGTTCCGATGGCCGCTGTCGACGGAATCATAGTGTGCGATCAGCAGATAGGTATTGGTTCCTCCGTTTCCCCATTTTGTGGCGACGACATTGTTGCACCCCGCATAATGATAGGTGTTCGAATCATCGTCGTAGCTGAAATTGACATCAAATTCGAACGGGTCGAGCCAGGTGTCGTAGCCCCAGGCCGTAAAATTCGAAACCATGTAATCGCGGGCGAGATCATGCTGATAGGCCGGAACGCGGGGACTGGGCCCGTCTGTGAATCCACGGCTTTCACCGATGTGGGTGTAAAGATGGGCCAGATGATTCGAATAACCCGCCGTTGTTACAGAATCCACGATATCGAACGCGGTAATCCCCGTTGCCTGCAGTGTTATGCCCAGCAGAAAAGCGGATACCCGGAATATGTGCTTCGAAACCATACGACTGCTCTACAGGCGGTGCCGGAATTAGTAAAGGGGCAAAGGCAGAATAATCCTGCTTAAGTCATGCAACGGCTGATAAAATACTGTGCCAGCGACTGAATGGCTCCGGGAATGGTTGATTCCGAGGCCATTACATCCGGAGTGAGATGATGGCGTTTCAACGCCTGGGCCGTCGGTTTTCCGATTACGACACAGATTTTGTTTTCCAGGGCCTGAATGCCCCGCTGGGCGATAAACGATTCCACGCCGGAGGCACTGGCGAAAAAGACAGCATCAAACGGGGGAAGCTCTTCGTGGATGATCTGCTCGTTGTCGTAGATAATTGCATCTTCCACCTCGGCTTCCAATGATTGGAAGCTTTCGGCGAGGTCGGGGCCGGCTTTGTCGGAGCGGACGCGGAGAATTTTTTCGCCGGGCTTAACGATTTCTTTGGCGAGTATTTTCAGAGCTTCTGCGCTGAAATTGCCTTCGGGCTGAGCGTCCACCTGAATACCGTATTCTGCAAATTCCGCCGCGGTGCCGCGACCGCAGACCATAATGTTCGGGATACTGCGGTAATCGATCTTCTGATCTTGGACCAGTTTCATGAGGGCGCGGACTGACGAAGGAGAGGTCACAACAAGCCAGTCTTTATTTTTAAAATCGAGGGAGTAATTGCGGCGCGGTTTCAGTCGGATCAGCGGATACTGCACCGGATGTCCGCCGAGGTCGTGCACGAGATCGGCGGCTTTCTGCTGAATGGCTTCGGAGCAGGTGAGCAGAATCCGTTTACCCTGCAGGGCGCCGAGATGCTCTTTATAGCCGTAGCGGGTGGTTTCGCCGATCATGATGAGGCCCGGCTGACGGATGCAGTGTTTCTGCGCGTGGTCGGGCAGCGATTTCAGCGTGGTTTTAAAAAGCTGTTCATCTTCGCCGCCGGCGTTGTAAATCACCGCCGCCGGGGTTTCGGGGTCGTGTCCGTCGTCGATCATCTGCTGTGCAATTTGGTCCATGGCGCGGATCGACATGTAGTAGATCACCGGGAGTTTGTCTTTCATTCCGCCGTCGCACCGCGCCAGTCCGCCGCCGCTGAGGCGCGGCGTGAGGGCGACAAAACCGCGGGAGATATCGCGACGGGTCAGCAGCATTCCGGTGCCGGTGGTGGCGGCCTGCAGCGCGCTGATGCCGGGGATGACACGGAAGGGAATATTGAGTTCCTCCAGCGCTTCCGTTTCTTCGGCGAGGCGGCCGAATATGCCTGGATCGCCGCCTTTGAGGCGCACTACGCGTTTACTCCGGCGTACACATTCGCAGATCAGCCGGGTGGTTTCGTGCTGTTCTTTGCTGTGTGCGCCGCAGCGTTTGCCGACATCGATTGCCTGGGCCCCGTAGGGCAGTTCGTCCAGCAGCGATTTATCGATCAGGGAATCGTAGAGGCAGATGTCGGCTGTTTTGAGGGCGCGCAGGGTGGCGAGAGTACAGAGCTCTTTATTGCTGACACCGGCGCCGGCAAAGGTGACGGCATGCATGAACAACGACCGCAGGGCCATGATACGTTCATCCCCTTTGCGGAAGGTGATGGCGAGATAACCCTGGGCTTCCGGCACGTCGAGTTCTTCGAGTGGAATCCATTCGGTTATCCGATCCTCAAGCCCGAGGCGGACCAGCGCTGCGCCGGCCATAATGACAATGTCGTAATCGCCGCGATCAACCTGAGCAATGCGTTCTTCAATATTGCCGCGGATGGTTTTCTGTACGCCATTCGGAAAGCGGGTCCGGCCATATTTCTCCCGCCGTTCGGAACTGACGCCGATTACCGGATTTTCCGGAAGCTCATCGGCTGTTTTTCCGTGGGCAAGCACCAGTACATCGCGCGGTTCGGCGCGCCAGGGGAGCCAGAACCAGTCGAGGTCGTCGGGCTGGGGATAGAGCAGATCTTTGGCGCTGTGGACGGCCAGATCGATTTTGCCGTTGCGCAGAGCATCATCGAGTTCGCGGGTGAAAAAATCGTCCGCGGCGTTGCGCAGATCGGTGGTGCGGTCGGTATCGCCGACGGAGGCGATCGGGACCATTTCAAAGGCGATGCCTTCGAGCATGGCTTCGATGCGGTCGAGCGCGTCGCGGGTCTGGGTCAGCGCGAGGTTACTCGGCCGTGTGCCCGCTTTTAAAACTGTTTGCGATTTTGTCATAGAGATCTCGGTTGGCCTTGGCGATCGTTTTGCTGCGGGAGAGAATTTCATCCATATCGGTGAGTTCGCGGCGGTACCAGTATTTCAACCCGTCGAGGTCGACAACGGTGACATCGGAGGAGAGATCGTCGAGCTCCGGATCGATGTTGCGCGGCATGCCGAGGTCGATGACTATGACGGGGCGTTCCTGATTAAAGAAGGGGGCGTGGGCCATGTGGAGAATATGGCCCGGGGCATCGGTGGCACTGACGATGATGTCGGCATCGGTGATGCGGTTTTTCATGTCGTTGAAGGAGCAGAGTTCCACTTTTCCGGCCAGTGTTTCCGGGACATGCGGTTTGTTGACGTGATAGCACCAGATGATTTTTCCAACCTCTGGAAGGCTGTCGATGACGAAGCCTTTTCCGATCATGCCGGCACCGAGCATCATGACCGTGGATTCGGTCAGATTTTTACCGTGTGCTTCGAGATATTTAATGGCGAGGTCTTCGATTTCATAGTTGTGGAGCAGCGGAGCCACTTCGTTTTTGATACTTTTGGAAACGTAGAGGGAGGAGGAAATCCATTCCTGCATCATATTTCCGGCCCAGCCGCGCTGTTTGGCCAGTTCGAGTGCATCTTTTATCTGGGAGGTGATGTGATTTTCCCCCGGCGTTTGCGAAAGCATGCCGCCGGTGACCAGGCACAGGTGCTCGAAGGCTTCCCAGCCGTTTTTGATGTAAAACTTGTCTTCCTTCAAATTGGTGAAGCCCATGATATGGCGGAGAATGCCGTTTTCCATGGTTTCGGTCGAAACGGCTGCAATGATCTCCACCCGGTTGCAGGTGTTGAGCATCATGAATTCATGAATGCCCCAGAGCTGCATAATCATGAAACCGGCGCGTTCGAAGCGGGGACCGGTCAGGTGGAAGGGTTCGCGTTCTTCCACATTCAGGTGGTTGTGGTCGGTGCCGACAACGACCAGATGTGCGGCATCCATCATTCTGAGATGACGTGAAAGGCTGTTTTTGACCATTTTAGATTGCCGGCAGTTGTTTCCGCCGGAAGAGACGGAAACCATCAGTTTGTCATGGCGGGTGATGGCCGGTGTGGTGAAATCGCTCTTCGACCAGTTGCCGTCGACGCAGCAGCAGAGCACATGGTGTTTGCGGGCGGCTTCGAGCACGGTGCGGTTGACGCCGCGACTGTTGGTGGCGGCATAGACGATGGTATTTCCGATTACGTCATCGTCTTCGAAGCGGCGGGCGATATGTTTAATCTGTCCGGTGAGAACGAGTTCTTCGACTTCATCATTGATCTCCGGACTGACAACCGTGAGTTCGGGCCCGGTATCGAGCAGCAACAGAATTTTGCGAAAGGCAACCTTGCCGCCACCGACCACCAGGCAGGGGCGGCCTTTGAGGAACAGGTTGATGTGGATGCCGTTGTGAGATTGATCTTTATTCATGGTTCAGTTAGGTGGAAATCAGTAGAACAAAGCCCGGAATATTTGGCGATCTGTTTTCCATAAAAACGCGAAAAGATAGGGGAGGCCGTGTCTGATTGCAAGGGCGATAGACGTTAAACGTTATAATATTCATCGACATTGAACGTTTATGACCACTATCGTGTCGGTCTTTTCAGTTGGGAGAAAAATGATGCAGAAGACATGGTTCGGATTACCCCTTATCGCTTTATTGGCCGCCTGTGGCGGAGAAAAAATTGAAACCTATCAGGTGCCGAAGGAGACGGTTGCCGCTCCGGCTATGCCGGCCCCTGTGAAACAGACTCCGGCCGCGACGGTTCGCCGCTCCTCGCCGGGATTTTCCGCAGATCTGCCTGACGGCTGGAAGGAAGTGCCTTCGAGTTCGGCCATGCGGAAAGCCAGCTATGTTGTAGAAGGCACGGCGATCGATGCCTATTTTATCTCGCTTTCCATGGGGGATGTGCTCAGCAATGTGAATCGCTGGCGCGGGCAGGTGGGTCTGCCGAATGCATCGCTGGACGCTATTGAAGCGAATATGGTCGAATTCTCCATTAACGGCCATGGGTGCAAATATTTTGAAATCTATAACGAGGAGAACGACAAGGGCATCATTGCAGGCATCATTGATCTGTCGCCGAGTTATTGGTATTTCACGGCAAAAGGCCCCGTCAGTGAGCTTAAAGTTCACACGGCCGATATGCAGAACTTCCTCAAGTCGATGAAGTTTGACGGCCACAATCATTAACTTTCAGGCATCGTCGCTGCCTTTTCCGGATATCTAATTTTATGTTAAACAGGTTATTTGATTTTCTTCAGTCCCTCAAACTGACCGTATGGTTGCTGGTTCTGAGCATGGTGCTGGTATTCGCAGGGACGCTTGCACAGGTCGATAAAGGGATCTGGAATGTGATGGATCAGTATTTCCGCTGTTACATCGCCATGATCGATCTCCCCGTCTTTTTTCCCCGGAGTTGGAATGTTCCGGATATTGGAATTCCGTTTCCCGGCGGCTTTCTGATCGGCTGGTTATTGACGATCAATCTGATTGCGGTGCATTCACAGACGTTCAAGGTTCTGGCCAAAGGCGGGCGCAGAATGGCCGGGCTGGTGCTGTTTGCTCTTGGCATTCTGGTGGTGGTCGGGGTGATGCTCGGCTGGGGAACAGCACCGGTTGCCGCTACGGAAAATGATGCGTTCTGGCGGGTTTTTCTGCGGCTCGGCCGCGGTACGGCGGCGGCCGTTGTACTTTATGCAGCCTGTGTGCTGCTCTATCGGCAGCGGGCCGGTATGGTGTTGCTGCACGGCGGTATTCTCTTTCTGTTGATCGGTGAATTTTTCACGGCACTCTTTGCGGTTGAAGCCACGATGACCATTAAAGAAGGGGAAACCGTCAATTTTCTCGACCGGTCGCAGCAGCTGGAGCTCGCGTTTACGGAAACAAGTCATCCCGATTACGATACCGTCACCGTTATTCCGCAGAAACTGCTCCGGGATGGTGAGCTGATTTCCGATGAACATCTTCCGTTTGATGTGAAGGTGCATCGGTTTATGGAAAACTCCAACTCTCCCCGGCCCTTGAACAGTATGCCGCCTGCGTTACTCAGCAGTTATCCGGAATATGAAGGTTTCGGCTCGCGGCAATATATCGCTGAAGCACCGCAGGTAAGTGGCGCAACGGGGTCCCGGAATGCACAGGCGGTGGATGTGGAACTGATGGATCCGTCCACAGGGAAATCACTTGGCCGTTATATTCTTTCGCTGTGGATGTATCCCAACTTTGTGAACCGGACCTGGGATATGCCGACCCATATTACCGTGGGCGATAAAACCTATACGGCCTACCTGCGTTTCGGGCGGGAATATGCCAAAGCCCCGAGCGGAAATCCCTTTTCGATCAAGCTGCTCGATTTTGTGCATGAAAAATATGAAGGCACTCAGATGCCGAAAGATTTTGCATCGAAAATTCTGCTGGTGAACGAGGGCGACGGCGTGGAGCGTGAGCTGCGGATTTGGATGAATAATCCGTTGCGCTATGCTCGCCGTACGTTTTATCAGTCGGGTTTTCTGCCGGACGACGGCGGCACAGTACTTCAGGTGGTTCGCAATGATACCTGGATGATTCCCTATCTAAGTTGCATGATTGTTTTTGTCGGCATGACGGCCCAGTTTGTCCAGTCGTTCAACCGCTATTTAAGGAGGGACGCCTGATGAAGCGCACGATTACCCAGATTTTCGTAGTTCTGTTCTGCCTCTGGTTTTTTCAAAAAGGGCTTAGGCCGAAGAGTGAAACACCTGAAGAGTTCCAGCTGAATGCCTTTGCGCATCTCCCGGTAAAATATGAAGGCCGGAAAAAACCGCTGGATACGTTTGCCCGTAATCTGCTCACCGTGCTTTCCGGAAAACAGTCGGTCCGAAATCCGGATGGAGAAAAAGTCGAAGCGATCGAGTGGCTGCTGGACAGTATTTCCGGAACCGAGCACGCTGCGGATTACAGGGTTATCCGTATTGAAAATATTGATCTGCTCGCCAGCCTCGGTCTGGGGGAGAAGGATGGAGATCATTTCCGTTTTTCATATCGCCAGCTCGCTCCCGCTCTGGTGACGCTCGATCAGGCCGCACGCTCCGCGTTCGCAAAAGACAGCCGTGAACGCGATCTGTACGACCGCCAGGTCATCAAGCTGGCTAATAAACTCTATGCTTTTCAGAATGTGCTCAGTTCATTTGAAGATCCGTCCGGCACTCCGCAGGATCAGATTTTTTCAACTGCGCAGCGGTACATGACGCTGGAAGGCTATTCGATTCCGCTGGTGATTCCTCCAACGGCTGGAAATGACCGCTGGCGTCCGCTCATGAGTGTGCTCCTGGCCTCGCACCCGGCGATGCAGGGGATATCCGGACACGAAATCAGCGTTGATCCGGCTGCCATCCACTTCGGGGTGATGCTGGCGGCGTATCGGGAAGGCAATGTGGATGCATTCAATCAGCAGCTTTTTGAGTACGGTGACGTCGTTCGTGCTGAAAGTCCTGAAGCGTTCGATAAAGTTTCGTTTGAGGTTTTTTATAACCGCCTCAATGCTTTCATGAAATCGGCACAGCTTTATCTGCTGGTTTTTGTGCTCAGTATGTTCGGTTGGCTCTTCCGAAAAGACGGGCTGATTTCCGCCTCGCGCACCATCATGATGGTCGCCTTTGTTCCGCATACCTGGGCCATCATTGCGCGCGTGTTCCTTTCCGGTTATCCGCCGGTAACCAATCTCTATTCCTCCGCAATTTTTATCGGTTGGGCTGCTGTCGGGGCGGGCATTATTCTGGAACTCGGATTCCGTAAAAAGGCTGCCGGAATCGGTAATCTGGTCGGTGGAATTGCCGGTTTTTCAACCCTGCTTATTGCCTACTTTCTCGCTGGAGACGGCGATACGATGGAGCAGATGCGGGCTGTGCTCGATACCCGCTTCTGGTTGGCTACGCATGTTATCACGGTCACGCTTGGCTATATGGCCACATTTGTAACCGGCGCGATCGGTGTTTTTTACATATTGAGCGGACTGCTCACCCGCCGTCTGGATCAGGAAACCGAAGACGGGATGTACCGCATGATGTATGGCACCACCTGTTTTGCGTTGCTGCTCAGTTTTGTGGGAACCGTACTCGGCGGTTTGTGGGCCGACGATTCATGGGGCCGGTTCTGGGGCTGGGACCCAAAAGAAAACGGGGCGCTTCTTATTGTGATCTGGAATGCGATCATGCTGCACGCGAAATACGGACAGATGGTCAAGCACCGAGGTTTTGCGGTTATGGCCGTATTCGGCAATGTGGTAACTGCATGGTCGTGGTTCGGGGTGAATCAGTTGTCGGTCGGTTTGCATTCCTATGGATTCACCGATTCCGCCAGCTTCTGGCTCATTATGTTCTGTCTGTCGCAGTCTATCCTTTGTGCCGCTGGGCTGACGCCTGCCAAACGCTGGAAATCCGGCGCCGTGCAATAAATTCAAATCACCAAGCATATGAAGATCATTGCGATATATAATTTCATACATTGCAATGTATGAAATTATATTTTTATCGATTAAACGGAGGATTTTATTTTTTCATACATTGCAATGTGTGAAAAATGAGTCATTTAGGCGCTAGTCAGCTGTCTGTGAATTTGGATTGATTGATCTGCGACTTTGTGACACAGTTCATTCCATGAAACCGGGATTTTTTGATAAGCTGGTTGGTCATCTTGATCATCTTGATAAAGGTAGTCTTCAAACTTATTTTTTGCGTTTGGCCCGCGAAAAAGGGTTGATGGAAACCATTTTCCAGGCGTTGGAAGAGGGGATCATTGTATTGGATTCAGAGGCTCAGCTGTCGTATGCCAACCGTGCGGCGGAGAGCATGCTGGGTTTCAAACTCGAACATGCTGCGGGCGACCGGATTCAGAAATACCTTAAGGACATTCATTGGGATCTCGTACTCGATCTGGATGAGGAAGAGTGGAGCCAGCTGGTTCGCCGTGAAATCGAGATTACCTATCCTCAGCACCGGTTTGTGGAATTTTATGTGGTTCCGTTGACGGCGGTGGATGAAAACGAAGAAGGGGCTGTGGTTATTTTCCGGGATGTGACGAGCGAGCGGCAGACGACGGCGGATTCGATTGAATCAGAACGGTTGCATGCATTGAGTCTGTTGGCTGCCGGTGTGGCGCATGAAATTGGGAATCCGCTCAATTCGATCAATATTCATCTTCAGCTGCTGGATCGGGAAATCGGGTACTTGGAAAATGAAGAAGCGGTGGGCGAGCTGCGCGAGCTGGTTGAAGTTTCCCGGAAGGAGGTTGCCCGGCTTGATACGATTATCCGGCAGTTCCTGAAAGCTTTGCGGCCGTCGTTGCCGGAGCGCAAGCTGCAGAAGCTTGAAACGCTGCTTCATGAAACGCTCGAGGTGATGCAGCATGAGATGCGTGACCGGAGGATGTTGGTGGAAACCGATTTTGCCGACGATGTGCCGGCGGTGATGGTGGATGAAACGCAGGTGATGCAGGTGTTCTTCAATGTCATTAAGAATGCGCTTCAGGCGATGGAAGACGGCGGTATTCTGAAGCTGGAAACAGATGTTACGGATCGGTTTGTCGGTGTGGTGATTGAGGATAATGGCTCCGGAATTGATCCGGATAAACTCGGTACGATTTATGAGCCGTATCATACCACCAAGGCGGAGGGCAACGGGCTGGGGATGATGATCGTGCAGCGCATTATGCGCGATCATGGCGGCGAGATAGAAATCAATTCCGAGCCTGGCCGCGGCACCCGCCTTACGTTGAGATTTCCGCGCGAAGATGCGCGCATGAATTTACTGATTGCTCCGGAAAAGGAGGCTTGAGATGGCTAAACCGACTGTGTTGATTGTTGATGATGAAAAGAGTGCGCGTGAGGGGCTGGTTCGGGCGCTGCGACGGGATTATCGTGTTTTTGCGGCGGAAAACGGAACGTCTGCGCTTGAGGTGCTGGGCAGTCAGAATATTGATGTATTGCTCAGCGATGTCCGGATGCCGGGCATGGACGGCATCACACTGTTGCAGCGTGCTCTGGCCAATTACCCGGAATTGACGGTGATTATTCTGACGGCCTACGGCGATGTCGATATGGCCGTGGAGGCGATGAAACACGGTGCAACCGATTTTATGACGAAGCCGATCAATCTGGATAAACTGGAACTGGTGCTTGATCGCTTGCTGAAGGCCAAGAAAATCGAGCTGGAGAATGAGCAGCTCAAGGTGCAGCTCGATAATAAATACGGTCTGGAGAATATCATCGGCCGGTCGGCTCCGATGCAGGAGGTTTTCGATACGATTCGTCAGGTGGCCGGTTCCCGTGCGACGGTGCTGATTCAGGGCGAGAGCGGGACGGGCAAGGAGCTGGTAGCGAAAGCGATCCATCAGTTGAGCTCGAGGAACAAGGGGCCGTTTGTGGCGGTGCATTGTGCTGCGCTTTCGCAGAATATTCTGGAGAGTGAGCTGTTCGGTCATGAGAAGGGTGCATTTACGGGGGCGATGGAACGGCGCATCGGCCGCTTTGAAAAGGCGGATGGGGGTTCACTGTTTCTGGATGAAATCTCTGAAATTGATGCAAACGTGCAGGTGAAGATTCTCCGGGCATTGGAAGAACGTCAGGTGGAACGCGTCGGCGGCGATACCCCGGTGGATGTGGATACACGGCTCATTGCAGCCACGAACCGCGACCTTAAAGCCATGGTGGAAGATGGCGATTTCCGGGAGGACCTGTTTTACCGCTTATACGTCGTCGTCATCACGCTCCCTCCGTTGCGGGAGCGGCAGGATGATATTCTACTGTTGCTGAATCATTATCTTGCGGTTTTCAATGAGGAGAATACGAAGCAGATTGAGGGGTTCACGCCGGCGGCCTATGAACTGTTGGCCGCGTATGACTGGCCGGGAAATATCCGGGAGCTGCGCAATCTGGTGGAACGCATGGTTGTGCTCGCACGGGGAAAAGTGCTCGATGTTTCGGATATTCCGGCGCAGGTGCGTGAAAAAGCCCGTGGCGGGGGCGAAGTTAAAGTCGATGCGGAGCTGACGGTGGACGAAATGGAAAAGCGGATGATTATCCAGGCTCTGGAAAAGACCGGCGGCAATCGTACGAAGGCTGCGGAAAAGCTCGGGATCAGCCGGCGGACGCTGCACCGTAAACTGAATCAGTATGAAATCCATTAGGGGTTGATGATGCTCGATTCTAACAATGCGGTTTTAATTGTTATTGATGTTCAGGGGCGTCTTCATGAGTTTATGGCGGATAAGGATGTTCTCGATGCCAATCTTGAAAAACTGATCGGGGCGGCAAAGCTGCTGAATATTCCCATGATCGGAATCGGGCAGATTCCGGAAAAACCGGGGGAAACCAGTGAGCCCTTCAGGAGCATGCCGGAACATGTCCCAATGGTTGGAAAAACGACGTTCAGTTGTTGCGGAGATCCGGGGTTTGATGCTGTTTTCCAGGGGAGGGGAAAAAAGCAGGTGATTCTGGCAGGCATTGAAGCGCCGCACATTTGTGTGTATGAAACGGCGGTTGAACTGCTTGATCGAGGAGTCGAGGTTTTTGTGGCGGCTGATGCTGTGTCTTCGCGCACCGCATATAAAATAGAGCTGGCACTTGAGGCGATACGACAGGTAGGCGGGGTGATTCTTCCGACGGAGTCCATTTTGATGGCGTTGCAGAAAGATGCGGCATCGCCGACCTTCCGGGGAGTGTTGCGATTAATTAAGTAAGGGGCGATTTGCAACGCCGACCTCTTAATCGACAATATATTTTTCCAGCTGCTCTTCATCAGCCAGGAATTCCGGAATCAGTTTTTTTCTGGCGGAAGCCCCGTGAGCATGAACCGATGCGGGATCGCCGGTGATGAGCGGATGCCAATCGGGTAGCGGTTTGCCTTCGTAAATCAGGCGGTAGGCGCAGGTTTCGGGCATCCATTCGAAATATTCGGGTTTATCGGCAGAGAGCACTGCACAGTCGGGAACGAGTTCGTGGCGTTGCGCATAATTCATGCAACGGCAGGTGTTCACGTCGAGCATGCGGCAGGCAACACAGGTGTAGTGGATTTTTCCGGTTTCTTCGACTTCGAGTTTGTGGACGCAGCATTTGGCGCATCCGTCGCACAGGGATTCCCATTCCGCGGGAGTCATTTCGTGCAGGGTTTTGGTTTTCCAGAAGGAGGTCATGATGTAGCCGTGTATTTATTGATCAGTTCTATAAGTGCGTGCCGGTTGACCGGTTTGGAGACATAGTCGTCCATGCCGCCTTCAATACATTTCAATTTGTCGTCTTTCATTGCGTGAGCGGTGATCGCGATAATAGGAATATCAGAAAGGGGGGTTTGCATGCCACGAATAATTGTTGTGGCTTCAAACCCGTCCATTACCGGCATTTGGCAGTCCATAAGGACGACATCGTAGGACTCGGCCCGCACACGCTGAATCGCGTCCTGACCGTTATCAGCGGTGTCCACTACACAGCCTGCTTTGCGGAGAATGGCCGTTGCAACCTTCTGGTTGACTACATTGTCTTCGGCAAGCAGCACTTTAATGCCGGGTTTGTGCACAGTTTTGGGCTTGGTGTCGATCCCTTTAACCGTGGTTGCATGGGCGGATTGTTTGAGTGTGAGATTGAAGAAAAAGGTTGAACCGTGGCCATAGGAGCTGATGAGGCCGATCTTCCCGCCCATGAGTTCCACAAGCTGCTTGGTGATGGCCAGGCCGAGTCCTGTGCCACCATAGAGCCGTTTGGCGGAACCATCGGCCTGGGTGAATTTTTCAAAGACCTTCGGTTGCACATCTTTACTGATGCCGATTCCAGTGTCTATAACCTGGAAATAAATTTCGGTTTCTTGGGGTGTTTTTTTGCGGCATTCAATATTCAGTGTAACGGATCCGGAGTGGGTGAATTTCAGGGCATTGCCCAGCAGGTTGATCAAGACCTGTTCAATCAGTCCGACATCACCAAGGACATAGGGCGGCACATCCTCGTGGCATTGGCATTTGAATTCCACACCGGAGCGTTCGGCCTGCGGCTTGAACATGTAGAACATGGAGTTGCACAGCTCGCGCAGGTCAAAGGCGGATTCGCGGACATCCATTTGTCCGGCTTCAATTTTTGAAATATCGAGCACATGGTTGATAATGTTCAGCAGGCCGTTGGTGGATTGCAGGATCGTGTCCAGGCAGTTGTTCTGCTCCGGGTTGAGCGGCGTATCCGACATCAGTTGCGCCATGCCCACGATGCCGTTGAGCGGGGTGCGGATTTCATGACTCATATTCGCGAGGAACTCGGATTTTGCCAGATTGGCATGTTCCGCGGTTTCACGCGCCTCTTCCGCCATCTGCTGTGCCTCTTCCGCCATATTGCGCGCGGCAACCATTTTTTCCTCGGCCTCTTTGCGCAGGGTAATGTCGCGGACGTGCAGCTGCAGAACGGCCTGTCCATCGAGTTGCTGGAGCGCACCGGTCATTTCAATAGGGAAGACTCTTCCATCTGCATCCAGCGTATAACCTTCATTTTTGGTGATGGAGCCGGAAAACCACAGGCCCATGTTCTGGTCGACTTCGGCATGAAAATCGCCGGGGACCAGATCGTGAATAAGCCGGGTGAGCAGTTCCTGCTTACTCATTTTCACAAACTGGCAGGCGCGGTCGTTCACGGCCATAATCTGACCTTCGCGGCTGAGCACAAAAACCGCATCCGGAGAGTTCTCGAAAATCTGCCGCAACCGCTCCTCGCTCTCCCGATACTGCCGGGTTCGCTCATCCACCCGCCGGGCCAGTTTGCGGTTCCACAGCAGAATCAGTGCAATCACCACCGCAACGATCCCCGCGACACTCATGGCGGTTACGAGGATATATTTGACGGGCCAGATGTTCCGCGCATATTCCGAGCCGAGCCATTTGGCCTGAATACGGTTAAGCGTTCCGCTTTTGTGCGCGTGGGAGATTCCTTTGTTAATCAGGCTCAGCAATACATCTTCGCCTTCCTTTACCGCCATGCACAGCCGCGCGGAATAAAGCGGTTCCCCGACAATTTTAAGGGGTCGGTTTTCTGAGCTGTACATGTGGTGTTGCGTGACGAGCTCATTGCCAACCATGGCATCAACCGAGCCGTTCAGAACCAGCTGTACCGCCTCTTCAGTGGAGGATACAAACTTGATCTCGCACCGGATTTTGTTGGTTTGCAGCACCTCCAGAGCGTGGCTGGAGGCCATGATGGCCACTTTGCGGTTGTTGAGTGAATAAATATTCTGGATATCTGACCGATCGCTTCTAACGTACAACGTCACCGGCGTGATTTTGAGTGTCTGGGAAAAATCGAGTACCTTATCGTACCGGCGAGTATAATAGATGCCGGCAAGCACGTCGGCTTCACCATTTTGAAGCATCTCAAGCGCCTTGTCCTCGGGGGCGGTAAGGATACGGATCTTAAAGCCCATATCCGCGGCCATCCACTGCGCCAGTTCCACATTGATTCCGGTGACGTGTTTCTTATGGATAAAGTCGAAGGGAGCATGATCGGGCTGCGCCACAAAGACGACTTCCCCTTTTTCGGCAAGGTATTCTTTTTCACTGACACTTAAATCCGCCGCGTAAACGGCTGGCGAACTGATCAAAACTGCGAATAAAGCCGCTTTGTAAAAACATATTCTCATGAGGAATCCAGTTTAAACTTCCTGACAGACACTTCAACTTTATTACGCTTTAAGTGTGCCACTTTACAGCCTTTCAACCTTTTGAAAAATGCCGTACGTTGGAACGCTTATGGCGAAGGTTGAAAAAGTAGTTCATGTCATGCGGCGTTTTACCCCCGAAAAATGGGGCGGAACTGAAAGTGTGGTGTTCAGTGTTTCAAAAGAGCTGACCCGCCGGAAGATCGTCAATCGGGTTTTCTGCACCGATATGCTGGCTGAATCCGGTTTCCACACGTTGGAATCGGTTTCGGTGAGGCGTTTCAGCTACTGTTTTCCCTGGCTGTTTCTTTCCCGCGCGGCCCGCAAAAAGCTGGAGCTGAAAGGTGGCAGCCCGTTGTCGCTCCCCCTTTTTTTTGCGCTGCTGGTTGAGAAGGATATTTCAGTCATTCACACCCACGTGCAGAAGCGGCTCGGCGGAATGGCCCGGACGGTCGCGCGCCTGAAAAAAATTCCGTATGTGGTCAGTCTGCACGGCGGCTGTTTTTCGGTGCCGACGGAACAGCTCGAAAAAATGACCGAACCGTTTCGTGGAAAACCGGAGTGGGGCAAGGCATTCGGAGCGCTCTTCGGCTCCCGCCGCGTGCTCGAAGACGCCGATGCCATAATCTGTGTCGGCCGGAACGAAGCCGATGAGGCCAGAAAACGTTTTCCGGATAAACCCGTTCATTACCTGCCCAACGGCGTCGATGTCCGTCGCTTTTCCGAGGCCGACGGCGAGGCTTTTCGTAAAAAATACGGGTTCCGGCCACGGGAAAAAATTGTGCTCTGCGTCTCCCGTATTGACTATCAGAAAAATCAGCTCGGACTGGTTCGCGCTTTTTCGGCCTTCGCCGAAAATCATCCCGATCATCGGCTGGTGCTGATTGGTCCGGTGACGGTGGAGGCCTACCGGGATACGCTGGAAAAAGAGATTCAGACCTTGGGCCTTTCCGGTCGGGTTACCGTGATTGAAGGATTATCACCCCTCGATCCGCTGCTGCCTTCCGCCTATAAAGCCGCTGAAATGTTTGTGCTGCCCTCGGTTCATGAACCATTCGGTATTGTGGTGCTCGAGGCCTGGGCGGCGGGTCTCCCTGTGGTTGCCAATAGAATCGGCGGAATTCCGGGGTTTGTGAAGCACCGGGAAACCGCGTTGCTGACGGAGCCGGGCGATGATGATGCTCTGCGGGAAGGCATGGAAATTCTCGCTGAAGATATCGCATTGCGCAGTGATCTTTCGCGCCGTGCATTTGGCGAAGTGGCCTCGACCTATGACTGGTCAAAGGTTACGGATCGGTTGCTGGCCGTTTATGAGGAAGTGATTGCCGTAAAATAAGCATTCCGTGTGTGCAAAAGAATACTTAAAGACTGGCGAAAGCAGCATGAAATCCTCATATTGCCGGTTTCGCGTTCAGAAAATGAAGGGGAATAAAATGCCGCACAATGAAGTCAAAAAATCAATCGGAGCACTGAAAGCTGAAGTTGAACAGACACCGAAGGATACCGGCCGGTTTGAAGAGATCCTGCACGATGCGCACGAAGGTCTGGAGCGCTATACCCCCGAAGCTCTTCAGGACTTTGCCGAAACGCTGAAGCGCGAAGCCGCTGAGTTCGAGGTGGATCATCCGCAGATTGTCGCTCTGATCAACCACATCACCACATCGCTCAGCAATCTTGGAATTTAAAATAGGAGTAATTGTAGTATGACAAAAATCTGTTGTATTGGTGCCGGCTATGTGGGAGGACCCACCATGGCCATGATTGCAAAAAAATGTCCCCAGGTGCAGGTGACCGTGGTCGACATCAACGAAGCGCGGATTGCCGCGTGGCAGACCGATGATCTCCCGATCTACGAACCCGGCCTGCTGGACGTGGTAAAAGAAGCCCGAGGTCGTAATCTGTTTTTCTCGACCGACGTCGATCAGGGCATCAAAGATGCCGACATTGTTTTTGTGAGTGTAAATACACCCACCAAAACCTTCGGCGAAGGAGCCGGCTGCGCATCCGACCTGCAATATTGGGAACTCTGCGCGCGCCGGATTAAAGAGGTTTCCACCTCCGATAAAATCATTGTTGAAAAATCCACACTGCCGGTTCGTACCGCTGAAGCGATGGAGCGCGTACTGCATGCCGGTGACAATCCGGTGCATTTCGAAGTGCTCTCCAATCCCGAGTTTCTTGCGGAAGGAACGGCCATTGAAGATCTGGAATGCCCCGACCGCGTGCTGATTGGCGGCCATCAAACGGAAAGCGGGCAGAAAGCCCTGCAGGCGCTGGTTGATATTTATGCCACCTGGATTCCGCGTGAGCGCATCCTGACCACCAACGTCTGGTCATCGGAATTGTCCAAACTGACTGCCAATGCATTTCTGGCTCAGCGCGTCAGCTCCATCAATGCGATTTCCGCGCTGTGCGAATCCACGGAAGCCGATGTGGCGGATGTGGCGCACGCCATCGGCACCGACAGCCGGATTGGCTCGAAATTCCTCAAGGCGTCTATCGGTTTCGGCGGATCCTGCTTCAAAAAGGATATTCTGAACCTGGTGTATCTCTGCGAAACCTATGGGCTGACCGAACCGGCCAACTACTGGCGCTCCGTCGTGACCATGAACGAATATCAGGAAGCCCGGTTTGTAACGACGATGCTGCACTCCATGTTCAATACCATTGCCAACAAACGTATTGCCGTGCTCGGTTTTGCCTTTAAGGCGGATACCGGCGACACGCGTGAAAGTCCGGCGATTAAAGTCTGCCGGAAGCTGGCTTCGGAACATGCATCCATTGTGGTTTCCGACCCGAAAGCCATGGATAACGCGAAGCTGGAAATGCCCGAACTGGCCGACGATATTGAATTCCAGGAAGATGTCTATAAAGCCTGCGACGGCGCCCACGCTGTCGCCGTGCTGACCGACTGGAAACAGTATAAGGACCTCGACTTCCAGCGCATTTACGATTCCATGCAGAAACCGGCCTTCATTTTTGACGGCCGTAACATGCTGGATCACGATGCGCTGTACAAAATGGGCTTCGAAGTCTATTCCATCGGAAAAGGCCGCAAAACCCATCTCAAATAATTTTCCAACGCTTGGAAATGCAAAGGGCTTCCAATCTCCGGAAGCCCTTTTTTGTGCCTTTGTCCAGCGGAGAGGTCCGATCTGCGTTGTTTGATAAACGGGATCGGGAGACGGGATGAACAAACTGGTTTTACTCTATTGCTGTATTTCAGGGCTGGCTCTGGCTGAACGGCCGAACTTTGTATTTATTCTGGCCGATGATCTCGGCTACATGGACCTCGGTTATAACGGCAGTACGTTTTATGAAACGCCGAATATCGATGCGCTGGCGGAAAAAGGGCTGCGGTTTGATCAGGGCTATGCCGCATGTCAGGTCTGCAGTCCGTCACGCGCGAGTATCATGCTGGGGAAAACGCCGGCGCGTCACAACATCACCCAATGGATCGGATCCGCATGGGGAATGGACTGGAATCGGAATGATCCGGTGCTGCCCGTTGAATATGCCTGGAATCTGCCGCACGAGGATACAACCCTTGCGGAAGCCCTGCGCGATGGCGGGTATACCACTTTTTTCGCGGGGAAATGGCATCTGGGGTCTAAAGGGTCCTGGCCGGAAGATCATGGATTTATGATTAATAAAGGCGGCTGGGATGCCGGAGGGCCGAGGGGCGGCTATTTTGCGCCCTATAAAAACCCGAATCTGGCGGACGGTCCCGACGGAGAATCCCTGACCTTGAGGCTGGCGGAAGAGACCGCGTCTTTTATTGAATCCAACGGGGATCAACCCTTTCTGGCTTTTCTTTCGTTTTATGCCGTGCATGGTCCCATTCAGACGACGGAAGCCTTATGCAGTAAATATCGGGAAAAAGCGGCGAAAATGGGCCGGGCTGAAACGCGCTTTAAATTCGACCGACGGCTGCCGGTTCGGCAGGTGCAGGATAATCCGATTTATGCGGGGATGATGGAAACGCTCGATGATGCCGTCGGGATCGTGATGCGGAAACTCGAAGAAACCGGGCTCGATAAAAATACAGTTGTGATTTTCACTTCCGACAACGGCGGCGTTTCTTCCGGCGATGCGTTTTCAACCAGTCTGCTGCCGTTGCGCGGCGGAAAAGGGCGGCAATGGGAAGGGGGGATCCGTGAACCTTTTATTATTCATGTGCCTGGCATGACGAAATCCGGATCGGTGTCGGATGTTCCGGTGATTGGAATGGATTTTTATCCCACGATGCTCGAGCTTGCCGGCCTGCCGCTGCTGCCGGAACAGCATGTTGACGGGGTCAGTCTGGTGCCGCTGCTGAAAGGCGGTGAAATTAAAGAGCGGGATCTGTTCTGGCACTATCCGCACTACGGCAATCAGGGCGGAGAGCCGTCGTCCATTATCCGCTCCGGCGACTGGAAGCTGATTTATTATCACGAGGACGGCCGCTACGAACTCTACAATCTTTCACAGGACATCGGCGAGCAGACCGACGTTGCCGTCCGGTATCCGGAAAAGGTGGCCGAACTCCGGAAAAAGCTGTCCCGCTGGTTCATGGAAACCGGCGCAACGTTCCCGGCTTTGGACCCGCGTTTTGATCAGCAGAAATTTGAAGCAAAAATGGAGCGCGCCCGGACGGAAGGGATGCAGCATCTTGAACAGCAGCACGCTGATTTTCTGGATAAAACGAAAAAGCCCAGCCCCGACTGGTGGGGCAGTGCGAAAGATGAATGATCCACAGATTTCACGGATTAGAGGGATTATTCAGTTCGTCTGTGGAAATCCGTGAAATCTATGGATTACTTATCCCGGCCTGGACGGGTTTATAGACCCGGATCCAGTCGACGCGGTAGGTGTGGTCCTCTTTGTTTTCCAGTTCCGCATCGGATGGCGTGATCTTCTGGCTGGATCGCCAGTCCTGATCTTCGACGTTGATAATGATGTCCATTTTTTTGCTCAGGCCGGTGCCGCCGGTGAACCCTTTCGGATCGATGATGTTTTCGCCGGAAACCGAGCGAACGAGTTTTCCATCCACATAATAATCCAGATTCCACGGATCCTTCCAATGCACGCCGATGCAGTGGAAATCCTCCCGCCACGGTTTTTCATTGTAGAGCCAGCTGCCGTCATCCTTCGGCTGATAATCCTGAAACGGGTCGCGGATAAATACGTGATGGCTCAGATGCAGCCGGTGTGAAAACCAGGTCTGATCCGCGTCGGCATTTTCCGACCAGTCGGCGCCGTACGCCTCAAGAATATCGATTTCCTGGGTGGAATCACGGCTGAGCATCCAGACATCGGAAGCCAGCACCGAATTGCTGATTTTGGCCCGGGCCTCTATAAAAAGCGGATAATGCACCTCTGTATTGGACGAGATACAGCCCGTATTAATCTTCTTTAGGCCATTGTGCATGATCCGGGATGCGGGAATTTCAAGGCATCCGTTGGTCACAATGACGTGATCCCGGTCCCAGAGGGTCAGGCCGGGGCCGGACCACGGGTGATGATAAAAGTCGATCCATTTATCAAATAGCCGGCTTTTGCCTTCTTTTACCGGATGGGTGTAGTTGAAGTCGTCCGACTGCGGCTGAAGTTTCCAGACCCTATTGGTTCCGGCGGGGGCCGGAACCGGAATATCTTTCCAGTCATTGGAAAGCGCCGTGGTGCAGAGCAGAGAAGCCGCTATAAAAATAAGTGTTTTCATCCGACCAAATTAAAAGCTCAACCCGTTTGTGTCTATCGGACTATCGTCCGATATGGATCATAAACCTGCAGTATTGACAGAAGAGTGCCGAGCTGCGGACCAGCCTTACCGCTCTGCGAATAACCCGTGCAGGGATTTCCCCGAAAACACCGGAAAATCTAACCAACAGAAGCTCCGTTTTTTATGCCTTACGGTGTTTCCACAGTCCATTGATAAAGTGCAGGTAACCCTTAATATGTAATCACCGGATCAATAGATGAAATATTTCTTGATATTATCCTTCTGAATTCCGAATATCTCTTTTAAAGGATGGGCCCCGGCGCTTGTTTAAACCCCCAGTTCCTGCTGTTAGGTGGAAATGATTCTGCCTAATCAACTGTTGGGGATGGATAGAGAATGAAAATGAATCAATCCAAAGAAATCAGAAAACGACTTGGATTAACCATAGTTGTCTCTGCAGGAATTACATATGTTTTATCCATTCTCGTGGTCGGATTATTAATGAACATAATCACAATCACGATTCTAACTGCTCAAATTATAAAACTAATCATATTTGGCATAATCGGATTCGCAGTCTGGAATATTCTGAAACAAAAAGGACAGATGCCAGATGATTAAACAAAACCCCAACCAGTGCTTGGAGCTGACACGGCACGACGCCTGATTTTGAGGGCAGTGTTTATTTCCCGTGCCAGCTCACGCTTAACGTTAGGAAAGAAGGATAAACCAACATGATTCAAAGTGCCAAAATTTCGGACAACGAGGTAGAAAAACTCCTTAGCCTCGAAGAAAATCATTTTTGTGACTTTAAAGCAATTGAGGTATCCCCGGGCAAACTAACAAAAGCCCTGGCCGCATTCGCAAATTCTGAGGGAGGAGAATTATTCATCGGCGTTGATGACAATCCTCGTATTTGGCGCGGTTTTGAGAGCATTGAAGCTGCAAATGCTCACGTACAGGTTTTCGATGAATTTTTTCCCTTAAGTACTGAATTTCAATACACATTTCTGAAAAATGATTCTGCCCAAGGAATAGTACTAAAGTTACAGGTTGCGAAAACTAGGGACTTAAGAAGGGCCAGCGATTCTAAAATATACGTTCGAAGAGGAGCTCAAAGCCTCCCTGTTACAGATCCTGACCGAATTGAAATACTGAAGCGGAACAAAGGGATTGTTTCATTTGAATCAGAATTAGTTCCTTGCCCAAAAGAGATTGTTACAAATTCAACTCATATTATTGAGTTCTTATTAGAGGTCGTCCCTACTGCCGAGCCTGAAAATTGGCTACAAAAACAAATGATTCTAATTGAAGGAAAACCCACCGTTGCAGGAGTTCTCCTTTTCTCCGAGGAACCACAAGCCGCATTACCCAAGAGAAGCGGGTTAAAAATATATCGCTATAAAACATCTGATTCAGAGGGAACTAGAGAAACGCTTGCATTCGATCCAATGTCAATTGAGGGAAATGTTTATGATCAAATCAAAGAATCTGTAGAAGAAACATCACGAATAATTGAGTCAGTTCGGCTCCATACTTCTGAAGGAATGATTCCCGTTAATTATCCAACGGAAGCAATTCACGAAATTATAACAAATGCCGTCATTCATAGGGATTATTCTATTACAGACGATATTCATATCCGGATTTTTGACAACCGAGTTGAAGTATTGAGCCCGGGAACTCTTCCCGGACATGTAACACCTGAAAATATTCTAGCAGAGCGCTTCGCAAGAAATCCGGGAATAGTCCGTCTTATCAATAAGTTTCCTAATCCTCCAAACAAGGACGTAGGAGAAGGCCTAAATACCGCATTCGAATCAATGAGAAGTTTAAAACTAAAACCACCAATAATATCCCAAGAGGGTGGTTATGTGAAAGTGACATTAAGACATGAAGGGTTAGCCACGCCTGAAGAATCTATTCTACTCTACCTGTTAAAACACGACGAAATCGCAAATAGGCATGCACGTGAGATCTGCTTTATCGATTCAGAAAACAAAATGAAACGAATCCTTCAATCCCTCGTAGCCAATACACTACTTGAGCCTGTTCCTGGTCGCTCCAGATATACTGCGGCATATCAATTAACAGAAAAGGGACGACAGGCTGCTAACAAATATTCCTAACCAGCAGGTGGACCCTATCGTGACAACGCCCGTTGATTCAGGCAAAGCACAAGGCACGGCAGGTCACCCGTAACGTTCGAATGCAAAGGAAAAAATGAAAACACTACTACTCGTATCTATTATTCTATTAACTGGCATATCAATTTCTGCAGAAAACTACCGTCCATTTACCGATAGAGAAGGACGTACTATAGAAGCTAAAATAATTAAA